>DASQTE010000231.1:0-7684 GCA_035642035.1 Blastococcus sp. | reverse complement strand
GGCTGTACAGCTCCCTGCTGCTCCAGGACCGGCTGGACCGTGAGCTCACCCACGAGACCGGCATCTCGCACGCGTACTACGAGATCCTGGTCCAGCTGTCGGAGACCGAGGGCCGGATGCTGCGGATGAGCCAACTCGCCGAGCGCTGCCTGTCCTCCCGGAGCCGGCTCTCGCATGCGGTGTCCCGGCTGGAGGAGCGCGGCTGGGTGCGCCGGCAGGTCTGCCCCGACGACGGTCGCGGCCAGCTCGCCGTCCTCACCGACGAGGGCTTCGCCGCCCTGGAGGCCGCCGCGCCGGTGCACGTCGAAGGTGTCCGCACCCACCTGTTCGACCAGCTGACGCCCCAGCAGGTCGCGAACATGCGCGACCTCGGCGAGACGCTGCTGCGCCACCTCGACCCGTCCTGACCCGTCGCCGGTCGCCCGGCGACAGGAGCCGTCAGCCCGGCGTGACGTCGTCCGGCGGCGCGGGCCAGCGCGGGACGCCGGCCACCTCGCCGTCGCTGAGTCGCGCCGGGAACTGCGGCGTCCGCTTCTCGAGGAAGGCGGCGACTCCCTCGGCGGGATCGGGCCCCTCCCCCAGCTCCACCAGCGCCCGGGACTCGGCGCGGTGGGCGTCCCACGGCGAGGCGGCGCCCAGCATGGACCAGAGCAGCTGGCGGGCGGCGGCGACGGCGACGCCGCTGGTGTGGGCCACGATCTCGCGGGCCAGCTCGTAGGCCGTCGGCAGCAGCTCGGTGTCGGGCACGACCCGCGACACCAGCCGGCCGCGCAGCGCCTCGGCGGCGTCGAAGACCCGGCCGGTGGCGACCCACTCCATCGCCTGGCTGATGCCGACGACCCGCGGCAGGAACCAGGACGACGCCGCCTCCGGCACGATCCCGACCCGGCCGAAGACGAAACCGAACCGGGCGGACTGGGCGGCGATTCGGATGTCCATGGGCAGCGTGAGCGTCGCCCCGATGCCGACCGCCGGGCCGTTGATCGCGGCGATCACCGGCTTGCGCAGCGCGGCGAACGGCAGCGCGGCCACGCCGCCCGCGTCCCGGGGGAAGCCACCGATGTCCTGGCCGAGCGCGCCCGGGGGGCGGGGGCGGGTCCGCCGGTCGCCGAAGGTGTCCGGACCGCCGCCCAGGTCGGCGCCGGCGCAGAACGCCCGGCCGGCACCGGTCACCACCACGACCCGGACGTCGTCGTCGGCGTCCGCGGCCGCCGCGACGGTGGCCAGCTCGTCCGCCATGGTCAGCGTGAACGCGTTCAGCCGCTCCGGCCGGTGCAGCATCACGGTCGCGACACCGCCGGCGACGGAGTACCGGAGCTCGGTGAGGTCCGTCGTCCTCACCTGCCGAGCGCCCCCGCGACGGCCAGCCGTGCCACGGCGTCGAGGTGCTCGGCCTCGTCGCCCAGCAGCAGCCGGTCCACCTTCGCCCGCCGCCAGAACAGGTGCGCGTCGTGCTCCCAGGTGAAGCCGATGCCGCCGTGCACCTGGATCAGCGTCCCGGCCGCCTCGTCGAACACGGCCGCCGCGCACGCCTTGGCCGCGGACGCGGCCAGCGGGAGCTCCGCGGGCGCCGAATCGGCGGCCCAGGCCGCCCACCAGACCAGGGAACGCAGCTGCTCCACCCCCACCCACGCGTCGACCAGCATGTGCTTGACCGCCTGGTAGGAGCCGATCCTCCGGCCGAACGCCTCCCGTTCCTGGGCGTAGGCGACGCCGAGCTGCACGCACCGGTCCGCGCCGCCGAGGTCCTCGGCGGCCATCACCACCGCCGCGACCTGCCGGGCGCGGGCCCAGAGCTCCGCGGCGTCGGCCACCAGGACGCGGCGGGAGGTGAGCCGCACCGACGCGAGGCCCCGGGTGGCGTCGAGCGGGCGGCCGGGGACGACCTCGCCCTCCCCCACCACCAGGTCGCCGCCGTCGAGGGCGAGGAAGGTGGTCGCCTCGGCGGCGTCGACCGACGGCGCCGAGCCGTCCGGGGACCCGTCCAGCACCGCGAACGCCGTCGACCCGTCCGCGAGCTGCGCCGCCAGCTCCGGCTCGGCCGAGAGCAGCACGGCCGCCCGCGCCGCGGTGACCAGCGAGGGCGCGGCCAGGACGGCGCCGCCCTGCTCCGCGACCACCGCCAGGTCCAGCAGCGTCCGCCCGGCGCCACCGGCGGACTCGGGCACGGTGATGCCGAGGAAGCCGATGTCGGCGAGCGCCTTCCGCCCGGGCTCGAGCCGGCCGCCCTCCAGCGCGGCGCGGGCCGCGCCGGGTGACGCGTGCCCGCGGTAGAAGTCGCGGGCGCCCGCGGCGATGTCGCGCTGGTCGTCGTCGAGGTCGAAGTTCACCGTCGTCCTCCCGCGGAGCGCCCTTCCGAGAACGCAGCCGTCTTGTCGTTGCGCGGCTCCGGCGGCAGCCCCAGCACCCGCTCGCCGATGATGTTGCGCAGCACCTGGTCGGTCCCGCCGGCGATGGCGATGCCCGGGATCCAGGACTGGGTGCGCTGCCAGCGGTCGTCGCCGTCGCCGGTCGCCGCGTACACCGCGTCGTCGCCGAGCAGCCGGACGCCCGCGTCGGCGATCAGCCGCGCGGCGGCCGTGCCGGCGAGCTTGCCGGCACTGCTCTCGGGTCCCGGGATGCCGCCCTGGCTCAGCACGGTGAGCCGCCGGTAGCCGGTGTAGCGGGCCCCGAGCGCCGCGACCACCGCCCGGCCCACGGCCTGGCGCGCGAGCGCCTGCCGTTCCGGGTCCAGGGCCGGCAGCCGGTCCCGCGCGTGCTGCACGAACGTCTCGACCGGCAGGCCGATGCTGCCGCCGGCCCCGCCGATGGCCACCCGCTCGTTCATCAGGGTGGTCAGGGCGACCCGCCACCCCTCTCCGGGCTCACCGAGCCGCTCGCTGTCAGGGATGCGGACGTCGTCGAAGAAGACCTCGTTGAAGTCGGCCTGCCCGCCCATCTGGCGCAGCGGCCGCACCGTGACCCCGGGGGCGTGCATGTCCACCACGAACATCGTCAGGCCGGCGTGCTTGGGACGCCCCGGGTCGGTGCGGGTGAGCAGGATCCCGTAGTCGGAGACGTGGGCCAGCGTCGTCCAGACCTTCTGGCCGTTGACCACCCAGTCGTCGCCGTCGCGCACCGCCGTCGTGCGCAGGGCCGCGAGGTCGGAGCCGGACGCCGGCTCGCTGAACAGCTGGCACCAGACGTCGTCGGCGCGCAGCAGCCGGGCCAGGTAGCGGTCGCGCTGGTCCTGGCTGCCGTGGGTGATGACGGTCGGCCCGCACATGCCGATGCCGATGTGGTTGATCAGGACCGGCACCCGCGCCCGCGCCAGCTCCTGCGACACGATCGACTGCTGGACCAGCGTGCCGCCCTGCCCGCCGTACTCGCGCGGCCAGGTGACCCCGACCAGCCCGGCGTCGGCGAGCACCCGCTGGGTGCGGCGCATCTCGTCCTCGTGCGTGCGGGCGTCGATGCCCTCCTGCCCCGGCGCCATGTGCAGCAGCTCGTCCGCGTGCTGCTCCAGCAGATCCCGGACCCGGGCGCGGTAGGCGGCTTCGTCGGGGCTGTCGTCGAAGTCCACTCCGCAGGTCCTCTCGTCGGTGAGCGGGATGCGCGCAGCGTGGCAGCCGTCACCCGGAACGGTCAACGGTGACTGTCGGGCACGGTCGTTCCGGCCTACGCTTCGCCGGATGACCGCCGAGCCCGTCGCCGTGGGGCCCCGCTCGCGGTCCGAGCGGACCGCCGGCAGCCGGCTGCTCATCCTCGACGCCGCGGTCGCCTGCCTCGTCGAGGAGGGCTACGCGGGCGCCTCGACGCTGGCGGTGCAGGCGCGGGCCGGGGTCTCCCGCGGCCGCCTCCTGCACCACTTCCCGTCCCGCGCCGAGCTCCTGGTCGCGGCCGCCGAGCACGTCGCGACGACGCAGCTCGACGCCGTGCGGCTGCGGGCGGCGGCCCTCATGGACGACGAGCCCACCGGCCGGGAGCGGGTCGACCGCGCCATCGACCTGATGTGGGCGACGTTCCAGGAGCCCCCGTTCTGGGCCGCGATGGAGCTGTGGACCGCGGCCCGCACCGATCCCGCGCTGCGCGCCGCGCTCCGTGGCGAGGAACGACGGCTGCGGGCGGCGATCGCGGCGGTCGCCGACGGGATCTGGGGTGCCGAGATCGCCGGCTCCCCGCTGTACACCGACCTGACCGAGCTGCTCTTCACCAGCATGCGGGGGGTGGCGCTGGTCTACGCCTTCGAGGACCGGCCGGCCGCCACCGACCCGCACCTCGCGCTCTGGAAGCGGCTCGCCGCGCGGATGCTCGCCCTCGACAGTCACGGTTGACCGCCGGCTCCCGACCCGTCCAGCATGACCCCGGTCACACCGACCGGCGTCGAGGAGCACCCATGAGCGTCCCCATCCCCACCTTGCAGGGCCGGGGCATGACCATGAGCGACCAGCTGGCCCGGTGGAGCCGCACGACCCCGGTCGCGCCCGCGCTCCGGTTCGAGGGGGCCGGCCGCAGCTACGGCGAGCTCGACGACCGGGTGACCCGGCTGGCCCGGGCCCTGCGGCAGCGCGGCGTCGGGCCCGGCGACCGGATCGCGGTCCTGGCCCTCAACGGCATGGAGACGTGGGAGTCCTACCTCGCGGGCGTCCGGCTCGGCGCGATCGTCGTGCCGGTCAACTTCCGGCTGGTCGCCGACGAGGTCGCCTACGTGCTGACCGACTCCGGGGCCGTCGCACTGGTGGTCGACGCCCCGATGGCCGAGCTCGGCGCGAAGGCGCGCGAGCAGGCGCCGTCGGTCACGACGACGCTGGTGATCGGGGCGGAGTACGAGGAGGCGCTCGCGGCGGCGGGGACCGAGCCCCTCGACGTCGTCGTCGACGAGGACGAGCCGGCCTTCATCATGTACACCTCCGGGACGACCGGCCGCCCCAAGGGCGCCGTGCTGACCCACCGCAACCTGGTCCTGCACGCGTTCAGCCAGATCACCACCCTCGGCTGGGACCCCGACGACCGGGTCGGCGTGCCCGGTGCGCCGCTGTTCCACATCGCCGGGCTGGCCGGTGGCCTGCCGCCGCTGCTGCTGGGCGGGACCAACGTGATCCTGCGATCGGGCGCCTTCGACCCGGCCGAGACCCTCGACATGATGGAGCGGGAGCGGGTCTCGAGCATCTTCCTGGTGCCCGCCATGTGGGCCGCCGTCCTCGCCGTCCCGGGCATCGCCGACCGCGACCTCTCGCACCTGCGCCGGGTCTCCTGGGGCGCCGCGCCGGCCTCCACCACCCTGCTCCGCTCGCTGATCGACGCGTTCCCGCAGGCGGAGGTGGTCACCGCCTTCGGCCAGACCGAGTGCAGCCCGGTCACCTGCCTGCTGCGCGGCGAGGACTCGCTCCGGAAGATCGGCTCGGTCGGCACCCCGATCCTCAACGTCGAGGTGCGCGTGGTCGACGAGGCGATGCGGGACGTCCCGCGCGGCGAGGTGGGCGAGATCGTCTACCGGAGCCCGATGGTCATGAAGGAGTACTGGAACAAGCCTGAGGCGACGGCCGAGGCCTTCGCCGGCGGCTGGTTCCACTCCGGCGACCTCGTGCGGCAGGACGAGGACGGCTACTTCTACGTCGTCGACCGCAAGAAGGACATGATCATCTCGGGCGGGGAGAACATCTACTGCGCCGAGGTCGAGAACGTGCTCGCGGCGCACCCGAAGGTCGGCGAGGTCGCGCTGATCGGCGTCCCGGACAGCCGCTACGGCGAGGCGCCGCTGGCCGTCGTCGCACCCCGCGACCCCGCCGACCCGCCGTCGCCCGAGGAGATGGCGGCCTGGTGCCGGGAGAAGCTGGCCCGCTACAAGCACCCGCGGGAGTACTCCGTGGTCGGGGCGCTCCCCCGCAACCCCAGCGGCAAGGTGCTGAAGACGACGCTCCGCCAGGAGCACTCCGCCGGCGCCCTCGTCGCCGAGCCGGCGGTCTGAGGTCAGGCGGCGGGCTCCGCCGACCCGGCGACGAAGAGGTCCCGGGCCATGTCGCCGGTGTCGGCGTGGTCGACGACCAGCCCGTCCGCCCCGGCCTCCCAGAACCTCAGCTGCTCGCTGATCGCCTGCCCGTGGTCGCCGGGCCCCATCCCCTGCCGCAGGTCCGCCGGCAGGAAGGCGTTCTCGTCGCGGAACGTCCAGACGTGCACGAGGAGGTCCGCGGCGTGCGCGTCGGCGACGAACGAGGTCGGCGTCCCGGGGCTGCCGTCGCCGGGGTCCGCCACCACCAGTCGCTTGTCCGGTCCCACCACGTCGGCGTACGCGGACAGCTCCGCCAGGCCCGCCGGTGTCGCGAGGTCGGCGTAGGTCCGCGGGTCGCCGGCGGCCGCGAGGTCGTAGGGGGCACCCCCGCTCGCCAGGAGCTGCATGAGCGGCACGTCGGCGTCCTCGGCGTGCAGCTCGCGCAGCGCCGTCGTGTCGAACGAGGCGACGACGACGGGCGCGTCCGGCCCGTCCAGACCCGCCGAGGCCAGCGCGGTCATCAACGGCTCCTCCAACGGGTGGCCGATGCCCTCGAAGTAGCTCGGGTGCTTGAGCTCGAGGTGGATCCCGATCTCCCGTCCGGTGTCCCGGGTGAGCGCCTCCCGCAGCCCGAGGACCTCGTCGAGGGTCGGCACGGCGAACCTGCCGTCGTAGAGCGTGTTCTCCTCCCGGAGGTCGGGTAGCCGCTCGACCGCCCGCAGGGTCCGCAGCTCGGCGAGCGTGAGGTCCTCGGTGAACCACCCGGTGACGGCGGCCCCGTCGACGGTCTTCGTCGCGCGACGAGCCGCGAACTCCGGCCGGGTGGCGACGTCGGTCGTGCCGGACAGCTCGTTCTCGTGCCGGGCCACCAGCACCCCGTCCGCGGTGGGCACCAGATCGGTCTCGATGTGGTCCGCGCCGAGGCGCACGGCGAGCTCGTAGGCGGCCAGGGTGTGCTCGGGCCGGTAGCCCGGCGCCCCCCGGTGCCCGATGACGAGCAGCGCGGGTGCGGGGGCCGGCTCCTCCGGGACGGCGGCCGGCGCCAGGACGGGCGGATCCGACGACCGCTCGGACGGCGGCGTCCCGGACAGCGGGCCGAGGACGAGGACCGGGGCTCCGACCACGACGAGCAGGCGGGCGAGGCGGGCGTGTGGCACGGGCGCTCCACGGGACGGGCGGCGCCGGTCACCACCGGGGCGCGTATCGCACCGCGATGCGGGTCGTCGCGGGCGCGTCCTCCTCGTGGTGTCACCCGTCGCGCAGCCCCCTCGCGGCCCGGCTGTCGCGGAGGGTCGGCCGTGCCTGCACACTGCGTCGTCGGGGCGGCCGGTCAGCCGTTCCAGGGGCAGCCCGCGGGCCCCACTTCTGGGGAGCCGGTGGCCCCGCATCGAGGGCTCGGTTCTGTCGTACCCCGGGAGCACGCTGTGCCTGTCCGGATCGAACCGGTGCCGCGGGCCGAAGACCGCAGCGACGCCGGCGGCTCCGGGGAGAACGGGAGGACGAGATGAGGACGTACGACCCCGCGGACCACATCCTCTACGTGCACCTCGCGCAAGACCCCGCCGTTCCCGCTACGCCACCGCACGTGCACGACGAGTGCCACCGACTGCCGGCCGACTACGCGAACACGACCCTGCGGGCCAGGATCGGCGAACCACCCGCGGCCAGGCCCCGTCGCGCACTGGTCCTCCTCCCCGGAGGGGCCTCGGCCGTCGA
>DASQTE010000230.1:0-3734 GCA_035642035.1 Blastococcus sp. | reverse complement strand
CCTGCATGCCGGTGACGGCGTCGGCAGCGACCGGCGTGGCGACCTCGGCCTGGCCGGCCGTCGCGAGCGGGCCGCCGAGGGCCAGCGCCCAGAGCGCCGACGGCAGGCCGGCCGGAGCCCCGGTCGCGGGGGTCTCCTCCGGGACCTCGGCCGACTCCTCGGTGGCGTCGGACGCCTGGGGGGACGTCGTCCCGCCGGATCTCACAGGGGCCGTCCGGCGGGCCGCCTCCGTCGGACGGTCCGTCCGTGCGGCGGCGCGGTCCGCGTGCTCGGCGGACCGCTCCGCGGCCCGATCGGCCCGCGCCTGGGCGTCTGCCGCCCGCTCGAGCGCACGCGCCCCTCGGTCGTCCGGGGTGCATCGCCGCTCGGGGGCCCGGTCCGAGCGCGGCTGCGGACGGTCGGCGGCGAGCGCGTCGTCCAGGGCCGACGCGAAGGGCGACGCGCCGGACGAGCCGCGCACCTCGCCGCCGGACGACGATCGGGTCCGCAGCGAGGTCGCCGGAGTGAGGGGCAGGGCCCCCGGAGCGTTCATCGGTAGGCCTCCGCCTTGCTCATCACGGCGCGCACGTAGTTCTGGGTCTCGGTGTAGGGCGGGACGCCGCCGTAGCGCGACACCGTGCCCGGCCCGGCGTTGTAGGCGGCCAGCGCCAGCTCGGTCGAGCCGAACTGCTTGCTCAGGCTGCTGAGGTAGCGCGCCGCCCCGTCGATGGCCGACGTCGGGTCGAGCGCGTTCACCCCCAGCCCATTCGCGGTGGCGGGCATGAACTGCATGAGCCCCTGCGCCCCCGCGGGGGAGACCGCCGAGGCGTTGAAGCTCGACTCCTGCGAGGCGACCGCCGCGAGCAGCGAGGCGTCGACCCCGTGGCGGGCGCCGGCGCGGGTGAACAGGTCGGCGTAGGGGACGCCGGCGAGCGCGCCGCCGGACGCCGCGGTCGTGGGAGCCGCCGCCTGCTGGGGGAGGACGCGGCGGATGACGGTCGGGGAGCCGACGTCCTGCACCTTCACGACCTCGCCGGCCTGCGGCGCGGCGATCATCTTGCCCTTGCCGATGTAGACGCCGACGTGGTCGATGCCGGCGCGCGACGACGAGTGGTCGAAGAAGACCAGGTCACCGGGCCGTGCGTCGGCGAGCGAGGCGACCGCCTGGCCGCTCGTCGTCTGCTGGGAGGACGTGCGCGGCAGGTCGATGCCGAGGTTCTTGTAGACCAGCTGCGTGAAGCCCGAGCAGTCGAGCCCCTTGGCCGGGTCGGTGCCGCCCCACAGGTAGGGGACGCCGAGGAACTTCTCCGCCTCGGCGACGACGGCGCCCTCGGACGCCGTCGCGGAGCCGGTCGCGGTGGCGGCCGCGCTCGTCCCGCCGAGGCCCGCGGCGGCGGCCGCGCCGGCCCAGTTGCCGGTCGTGGTCTGGGGCCGGTGCAGGAAGCGGGTCTGGATCTCGCTGATCCGGGCCTGGACCGCGGTCACTCCGTCCACGGGACCTCCTCCGCGGATGCCCGCCCGTGGCGGCCGGTCACGAGGTCGTCGACGGCGCGCTCCTCGGCGACGTCCTCGGCGTGCTGGAGGGCGCTCACGTGGCGCTCCCGCAGCCGCTCGAGGCCCTTGGTCCGCTGGGCGGCCGCGGTCCACTTCGCGCGGACGAGCTCGGACTGCTCGGCGGAGGCGGTGGCCAGCGCGCGGGCGTCCGCGGCGTCGGTCGCGGCGGTGCGCAGCAGGGTCATGGCGGCCAGGAACTGCCCGGCCGGCAGCGAACGGGGGAGCACCGCGGAGGCGAGCGTCGTCTCGTACTCGGTGGCCCGCCGGTCGGCGTCGGCCGCGGCCCCGGCCGCCTGCGCCGCCGCGGCGGCCGCGGCCCGCTCCTCGGTGCGGCGGAGCTCGAGGACCGGCTGCAGCCGGAACGCCGCCCGCTTCACGCGCTCCTCACGATCCGCTGCAGCCAGCCCCACGCGTCCTCGGGGGCGGTGGACTCGCCCATCGGCTGCTGCAGGAACGCCTCGATGGACGGCGCGAGGGCCCGCGCGCGGTCGACGAGCGGGTCGCTCCCGGCCTGGTAGGCGCCGATCTCGACCAGTTCCTTGACGTCGCGCAGCGCACCCATGAGGCGGCGGACCTCGCGGGCGTCGGCCATGAGCGCCGGCGGCACGACCGCGTTCGCCACGCGGGAGATCGACTCGAGGACGTCGATGGCGGGGAAGTGGCCGGTCGTCGCGAGCTTCCGGGTGAGCACGATGTGCCCGTCGAGGATCGACCGCGCGGTGTCGGCGATCGGCTCGTTGTGGTCGTCGCCCTCGACCAGGACGGTGTACAGCCCGGTGATCGAGCCGGTGGCGCCCGTCCCGGCCTTCTCCAGGAGCTGCGGCATCATCGCGAAGACGCTGGGCGGGTAGCCGCGCGTCGCCGGCGGCTCGCCGGCGGAGAGCCCGACCTCGCGCTGGGCCATCGCCGTCCGGGTGATCGAGTCCATGAGCAGCAGGACGTCGCGGCCCTCGTCGCGGAACGCCTCCGCGATGCGGGTGGCGACGAACGCGGCCTTCAGGCGGACCAGCGGCGGCTCGTCGGAAGTGGCGACGACGACGACCGTCCGCGCCATCCCCTCCGCGCCGAGGTTCTCCTCGAGGAACTCGCGGACCTCCCGGCCACGCTCGCCGATCAACCCGATGACGCGGACGTCGGCGTCGGTGCCGCGGGTGATCTGCGCCAGGAGGCTGGACTTGCCGACGCCGGAGCCGGCGAAGATGCCGAGGCGCTGGCCCTTGCCGCAGGGGACCAGGGTGTCGAGCGCGCGGACGCCGAAGGTCAGCGGTTCCTCGACGCGGGTGCGGCTGAGCGCGTGCGGCGTCTCGCTGGACAGGTCGACGAACGACACCCGGGAGCCCAGCGGCGGGCCGCCGTCGACGGGCCGGCCCAGGCCGTCGAGCACCCGGCCGAGGAGCGCCTCGCCGACCGGCACCTGCAGCGGCATGCCGGTGGCGCGCACCGGCGCGCCGGCGTGCACGCCGGAGAGGTTGCCGAGCGGCATGCAGGTCAGCCGCTGCCGGCCGACCGCGACGACCTCGGCGAGCAGCGGGCGGGTGCCCGGGTTGACCTCGACCAGGTCGCCGACGGCCGCGGTGAGGCCGTCGACGCTCAGCGTCAGGCCCATCGCGCCGGTGACGGAGCCGGTCACCTGCGGGCGGGCGGCGGCCCGCGCGCGGGCCAGCACCGTGGTGGGGAACGTCATGCGCTCAGGACCGCCTGCACCCGCTCCAGCGCGGCGCCGAGCTGGGCGTCGATCCGCCGGGGACCGGTCTCGGCGACCGCCCCGGCGCGCTCGATGCCGGCGTCGCCGACCACCCGCACGGTGTCGGGGAGCTCGGCGAGCGCCTCGGCCGGGATCTCGCCGAGGTCGTCGGGGTGCACCCGGACGACCACGGGGGAGTCGGCGGGGCACAGGGCGAGGGCATGCCGGACGGCGTCGAGGGCAGGGGAGTCGGCCAGCGCGAGCTCGTGGCCCAGCAGGTCCTCGACCAGGGTCAGGACGGTGCCGATGACGGTCTCGCGGATCTCGTCGGCGGCCGGGACGGACGCCTCCTCGAAGTGCGTGGCGGCAGCGGCCAGGGACGCGGTCGCCGACGCCATCCGGCGCTCCCAGCGGGCCTGCACGTCGGCGAGACGCTGCTCGGCGGCGCGCTCGGCGGCGGCGACGACCTGGCCGGCGGCCACCAGGCCCTCGGCGTGGCCGGCGGCCCAGCCCTCAC
>DASQTE010000229.1:0-5461 GCA_035642035.1 Blastococcus sp. | reverse complement strand
CCTCACCGGGGTCGCGCGTCGTGCCGCGCAGCATCCGCAGCACGCGTTCCGGGGTGGGCGGGACGACGGGCAGCCCGTCGGTCCAGCCGCGGTCGAACATCGCCTCGTGCTCGTCCTCGAGGTCGGCCAGCTCCACCCGCCGGCTGCCCAGCCCGCTGCCGCCGTACCGCGCCTCGAGGGCGTCGATCCGGAAGGGGTCCACCGACAGGGAGCCGCAGCCGGGGCGGTGGTCGGGCAGCCCCGGCCCGAGCCCGGGGACGCCGCTCAGCCGCTCCCACTGCCCCCGGCTCCAGCCGACGACCCGCGCGGTCTCCTCCCCCGCGTCGACGCGCATCAGGGTCGGCACGGTCTCGATCCCCAGCCGGTAGGACAGCTCGAGCTCGGTGTCGTCCCCGTCGAACCAGGAGGCGTCGTCCTGGCACCAGACGGCCGCACCCAGCTCCCGCAGCACCGGCTCGACCAGCGCGCAGGTGGGGCAGTCCCGCTTGACGACGGCGACGAGTCCGTCCGGCAGCCGCACGCCGCCGACGGTAGCGCCCCTACTGCGCCGGCGCCGGGCGCGTCGTGAAGGGCAGCACGAGCCGGGAGGGGTGCAGCGCGTCCCGGTAGATCGTGTGCGAGACGGGCCGGCCCACCGGCAGGTGGAAGGCGTCCGGCGGCAGCAGCGCGTTGTGCTCGTCGGCCAGCGGCTCGTCGTTGGACAGCTCCACCACCAGCCGGTGCCCCGGCCGGAACGTGGCCGCGGACGGGTACAGCCGCAGCACGTACTCCTCGATCACCCCGGGCTCCACCGGCACGGCTCGTGTGTGCGGGTGGAACGGGTTGCCCTCCGTCGTCCGCTCCTCGTCCAGCTCGCGGTGCGACGCCTTGAGGTAGCCGGTGGTGATCAGCTGCCGGCTCCCGTCCGGGGCCGCGTCCCAGAGCCGCAGGATGAAGTTGGTGTCGGGCTGGTCGATCGCGGCGAACAGGTGGGCGGCGCCGGCGCCGATCAGCTCGGTGGCCTCGTCGAACGGCGCGGTGCTCCAGCTGAGGATCTCCACCTGGTCGGTGACCGTCAGCGGCGCCTGGAAGAAGCCGTCCGGCGGGGCCTGCTCGGGCCCCATCAGCTCCGGCTCGGGGGAGAGCCTGCGCCGCGGACGCAGGTAGAGCGACCGGTACTCGACGTCCTTCGGCGGCCACTGGTCGGCGGTGACCACCTCGCGCGAGCCCTCGACGAAGACGCTCACGGCCGGCTCGTCCATGACGCCGTTGTCGACGCCCTTCAGCCAGTACTCGTACCAGCGGAACATCTCGTCGTGCTCCTCGACCCAGGGGCGCGACTGCATGGGCGGGTAGGGGCCGATGACCAGCTTCTTCGGCCCCTTCAGGGTGTCGAAGAGCTCGATGTGACCGTCGACGGTCCAGCCGCGGCCCTGGTCGATCTGCAGGTAGACCGGGATGTCGATAGCGCGGGCCAGGTTGATCGGGTTGCGCTCCTCGTACCACTCGCCGTCCAGGTCGTTCATGACGATGTCGAACCACGCCTCGTGGTTCGTCGGGTAGTGGAGCAGGTGGACCAGGTTCGGCCAGGCGGCGACGTCGGGATCCTGCAGCCGCTCGGCGACGCGCTTCGCGATCTCCTCCGGTGAGTACGTCTCGAGCATGCGCGACCTGACGCGGTGGGTGAAGGCCCAGCCGGAGTCGCCACCGCGGCCCTCGCGCGCGGCGCGCGGCATGAACCACATGACACCGCCGTGGTACGTCGTCTCGTAGAAGTCGAAGTGGCCGCCGGAGACGAAGATCGCCTTCAGCGACGGCGGGCGCTCGGCGGCGGCGAGGACCTGCATCGACCCGAAGTACGAGATGCCGATCATGCCGACGTTGCCGTCGCACCACGGTTGCTCGGCCACCCACTCGATGACGTCGTACGCGTCCTGGCCGAGCGGCACGCCACCGGCGTTGTAGTTGCCGATGTGCTCGCCCCCGGAGTGCCCGGAGCCGCGGAGGTCGCCGATGACGTGCGCGTAGTCCTCGGCCACCACGCGGGCGATGTCCCCTGCCTCGATGCAGCCGTCCCACATCGGGCTCGGCCGGCGCTGCGGCGGCATGGTGAGCGCCAGCGCCTGCAGCTCCTTGCCGTAGGGGCTCAGCGCCACGAGCGCCGGCCGCGGCTTGTCCTCGACGCCGGAGTAGACGTCGGCGGCGAGGGTGGCGCCGTCGCGCATCGGGACGCGAAGGTCCTTCCGGACGGCGATCGTCTGCGTACCGGCCTGGACCTGGCGGATGTCAGCCATGGGAGTGCAGCTCCTCGTAACCGTGCAGCGTCGTGAAGAAGGGGGACGGCTCGAGCGTCGGGTCGCCGGTGTAGCCGAGCTCCTCGGCGACGCGGGCGAACGGCGAGTGAGCGGAGTCGGTCTCCCGCGGCCCCTCGCGCAGGTACCGGGAGGCGGCGTCGGCGACGCGGGCCTCGATGTCCAGGCTCCCCTGCAGCGCCTCGCGCGCCTGACGGCGGTCGAGCTCCACGCCGTAGGGCACCCCCTCGGCGGTCCGGTACGGGTGCCCGAGGTACAGGTGCCGCGGCCGGACGACATCGCGCAGGTGCTCGAGGCTCGCGCGGTAGGAGCGCGGGTCCTCGTAGCCGGGGAAGCCGTTGGCCGCGCCGTGCACCTGCACGGCGTCGCCGACGAACACGTCGTCCTGGCCGTCGACGACGTAGGCGACCGAGCCGGCGGTGTGGCCCGGGACGGCGTGCACCGAGACGGCGACGCCGCCGCCCAGCGACAACGTCTCCCCGCCGCGGACCAGCACGTGCGGCTCCATCTCGCCGGAGATCGCGCCGGCCGCCATCGCGGTCTGCTTCGCCTCGCCGTCGGCGTCGTGCAGGTAGTTCGCACGCATGTCGAGGTAGTGCTGCACGTGCGCGCGGCGCGAGCGCAGCAGCGGCGCGTCGGCCTCGGAGACGACGACCTGCGCGCGCCGGCCGGTCAGCTCCCACAGCGCGTGCGCGCCGCCGACGTGGTCGATGTGCCCGTGGGTCAGCAGGATCCAGCGGACGTCCTCTATGCGACGGCCGAGGGCCTCGAGCGCAGGGGCCATGCCCTCGGCCGGGGACGAGGCCACGCCGGTGTCGACGATCGCCGGCTCCGGCGCGTCGACGAAGAAGCTGTAGAGCCCGAACCGGCCCCAGGGCGAGACGAGCGGGCGGATGTCGACGGCCACCGCTCAGCTCTTCCGCAGGAAGTCGGCGGTCTCCTGGAAGACGCAGGCGAACTCCGGGAGCCAGGAGAAGTGCTGCACGAAGCCGTGCCCGGCGCCGGCGTAGCGGCTCACCGTCGCCTCGACGCCGGCCTGGCGCAGCCGCTGCCCGTAGAGCTCGCCCTCGTCACGCAGCGGGTCGTGCTCCGCGGTGATGATCAGCGCCGGGGGCAGGCCGGTCAGGTCCGCACGCTTGATCGGCGAGACCAGCGGATCGCCCGGGTCGGCGCCGCTGTCGAGGTAGAAGGCGTTGAACGGCTCCAGCCCGGCGGTCTCGAGGCCGTAGCCCTTGGCGTTCTCCCGCAGCGAGGCGTAGCGGTCGACGTCGAAGTCGAGGTCCAGCGAGGGGTAGAAGAGCACCTGGTGGGTGATCGCGTCGAACCCGTCGTCGTGGGCCATCGCCGCGACGGCGGCGACGAAGTTCCCGCCCGAGCTGTCGCCGGCGAGCGCGAGCGTCCCGCCGTCCCACCGCAGGGTGTCGGCGTTCTCGGCGGCCCAGCGGACCACCGCGAAGCAGTCCTCCAGCCCCGCCGGGAACGTCGCCTCGGGGGCGAGCCGGTACCCGACGGAGACCACCTTCAGCCCGGTCTCCCTCGCCAGCGACCGCGCGACGGGGTCGTGCGTCTCCAGGCTGCCGAGGAAGAACGCGCCGCCGTGGACGAAGACGAGCAGGCCGTAGGAGTCCGCCTCTACCGGGGTGTAGATCCGCACGGGGACGTCGCCTGCCGTGGCGTCCTCCACCGCGTGCAGCGGCAGCCGGTCCGCCACCGGCGGGACCTGCGCCTCCTCACCTGCCCGCATGGCCACCGGGTCGAGCGGACCCGGCGGCGGTGCGGGCAGGGAGGCGAGGACCCGGGCGATCTCAGGGTGCAGCGTCATCGCGTGGCCTGCGCCGCGGGCTTCTGGCCGGGGAAGACGTCATCGAGCTCGTCCTCGGTCCAGCCGTGCCGGGAGATGCGCTGCAGCCCGTCGGTGACGGGCTTGCGGGTCGCCTGGAAGAGGGCCAGCGCAGCCGGGACGGAGTCCGCCTCCGCCAGGGCGTCGGCGAGGGCACCGGCATCCATGATCGCCGAGTTCGCGCCCTGGCCCTGGTGGTGCAGCATCGCGTGCGCCGCGTCCCCCATGAGGACGACGGAGTCGGTGTGCCAGGTGTCCACGGGGTCGATGTCGTAGACGGCGCGGACGTTGAGGGTCGCCATGTCGAGGCCGCGGGCGATGGCCACGATCCGCTCGTCGAAGCCCTCGACCGTCGCCAGGAGGTCGTCCTTGCTGACGGCCGGGCTCCAGGTGCCGTCCGGGTTCAGCGCGGTGATGTCGAACGACAGCCCGTTCCGGTGGCGCAGCGGGAGCAGGTAGACCTTCGTGCCCCGGCCGATGTACATCCGGAGGTTGTCGTCGACCACCATCCCGTGCGCGTCGTCGGCGGAGATGACGACGCGGTAGGCGTGCTCGCCGGCGAAGACCGGCTCCTGGTCGCTGAACAGCTGCGTGCGCACCGCGGACTTGATCCCGTCGGCGCCGATGACCAGGTCCGCCTCGACGGTCGTCCCGTTGGCGCAGGTCAGCACCGCGGAGGAGCCCTTGTCGTCGATGCGCTCCAGCTTGTGGCCCACCTGCACCATGCCCTCGGGGAGCACGTTCAGGAGGGCGTCGATGAAGTCGCCGCGGTGGATCAGGTGGGTCCTGGTCGGGATGGCGAAGTCGTCGATCCCGGGCCAGGCATCCTTCGCGATCGGGTGCCCGTCGGCCGTGAGGATCTCGAAGTAGTCGCTCGGCGAGCTCACCGCGGCGATCGCGTCGAAGATCCCCAGCCGGCGGAACAGGTCCATGGTGGCCGGACGCAGCCCGATGCCGGCGCCGACCTCCCGGATCTGGTTGGCCTGCTCGTACACCGTGACGTCGGCGCCCTGCAGGCTCAGGGCCCTGGCCGCCGCGGCGCCGCCGTAGCCCGCACCGACGACGGCGATCTTCAGGTCCGTGATGTCCATGGTCGCTCTCTCAGTTCGTGGTGAGGGTCAGGAACTCGGCGGGGTTCTCGACGAAGATCCGGTGGATGGTGGCGTCGTCGATCCCCTCCTGCCGCAGCTCGGGGATGAGCTGCTCGTAGATGTAGTTGACGGTGTGGCCCTCGACGCCGGGCCAGCCCAGCGGGCTGCAGTTGGCGTCGGCCGAGGCGAGCACCTGGTCGACGTGGCCCTCGCCGATCAGCCGGAGGAAGTGCTCGAGG
>DASQTE010000228.1:0-8495 GCA_035642035.1 Blastococcus sp. | reverse complement strand
ACCAGCGCCCGAGGTTCCGAGCGGACGACGGGATTCGAACCCGCGACCCTCACCTTGGCAAGGTGATGCTCTACCAGCTGAGCCACGTCCGCGTTGCGTGGAGAACTCTAACCGACGCCCCTGAGCCCTCCAAGCAGGGGGTCCCCCGCGCCCCCTCGAGAGGCGCGCCGGGGACCGGAACCGCAGGTCAGCGGCCCGAAGGGTCCGCCCCGCCGTTCGACAGGAGCACGAGCAGCTCGTCGTCGAGGTCGAGCAGGTCGCTCTCCGAACCGGAGGGGACGAGGGTCTCGGTCTGCCGCAGGAAGGCGGCGACCGTCGCGCGCGACAGCTCGAACAGCGCCTCGCCCGACGGCGCGCGCAGGTGGAGGAACAGGACGTCGGTCGCGGCGTGTGCCGGCCACAGCCGGACGTCGCCGTCACCGGCCGGGCCCTCCAGCCCGGCCTGCAGCAGCTCCCGGCTCAGCAGCCAGGCGATGCCGCCGTCGTCGGGGTCGACGACACCGTTCTCGTCACCGATGTCGCCGAAGGCGATCCGGACGGCGAACGGGTCTGCAGCGTCGTAGCAGAGCAACGCCGGCACCTCGGTCCACGACTGCGGACCGACCAGCTGGAGCGTGATGGGGGACGAGTACCCGGGGGTCCAACCGCTGCGCATGTCAGGTCAACGACCGTCGGTTCTCGCAGTGACGTGGCATTCCACTTCCTTCACATCCGTCCCACCCGTCACACGTGACGGGGCTTGTCGCCCCCTGCCATGCCCGCGACGGAGGCAGGTGAACCGTCGAACACGCGCAGGAATGAACCGCTGGGGCGCGAGTGCACGAATGAGGCGTGTGATCATGGGAGCCGTGACCTCCCCGGCGCGACGTCCGGACGACGCCGCTGGGGACGCCGACGTGATGCGCCGCATCCGCGCGGGGGACCGGACCGCCGTCGACGACCTCTACGCGCGCTTCCGCCGCCCGGCCTTCGCCCTGGCCCGGCGGATCCTCGCCGACGACGCCCTCGCCGAGGACGTGCTGCAGGAGGTCTTCCTCAGCGTGTGGCGGGACCCGGCGGCGTTCGACCGGGCGCGGGGGAGCGTCGCCTCCTGGCTGCTGGCCGTCGTCCACCACAAGGCGGTGGACTCGGTGCGGCGCGAGGAGTCGCAGCGGCGCAGGCAGGCGCAGGCGGAGGACGAGATGGCACTGGACGCCCCGACGGCCACCCGCGACGTCGAGGACGACGCCTGGTCCCGGGTGGTCGCCGAGCAGGTGCGGACGGCGATGGGTGTGCTGTCCGCGCCGCAGCGGGAGGCGCTCACGCTCGCCTACTACGGGGGCTACACGCAGCGGGAGGTCGCCGCGCTGACCGGCACGCCCCTGGGCACGGTCAAGACCCGGATGCTGACCGGGATGCGCCGGCTCAAGCAGGAGCTCGGCGGGCCGGGTGGCGCCGGCGCCCTGGGCGACGTCTGGCCGGCAGAGGGAAGGCAGTGATGAGCGCCGACCACCAGCAGTACGACGAGCTGGCCGTGGGCTGGGCGCTGCACGCGCTCGAGCCCGCGGACGAGGCCGAGTTCGCCCGGCACCTGCCCGGCTGTGCCCGCTGTGCGGGGATCGTCGCCGAGACCACCGAGGTCATGGGGGCCATGGCGGCGGACCTGCCGCAGGCCGAGCCGTCGGAGGCGCTGGGCGCGCGCCTGCGGGAGGCGGTCGCGGCGACCGAGCAGGTCCACCGGCCGACCGCGCCGCGGGAGGTCGCCGCACCGCCGGCCGTCCCGGCCGTCGTGCCGGCCCCCCGCCGGGCGAGGGCGCTCCCGCTGGCGCTCGCCGCCGCGGCCGTGGCCGCGGTGCTCGGGCTGGGCATCTGGAACATCGGGCTGCGTTCCGAGCAGGCGGAGCTGAGCTCCACCGTCGCCGAGCAGCAGGACGTCGTCGACGCGCTGCTCAGCCCGGACCGGGTCGAGCTCGACCCGCTCGGAGCGGACGGTCGACCGGTCGCCACGGTCGTCCCGCGCGACGGCGACATCGAGGTGGTCACCCACGGCCTGTCGGTCAACGACGCCACGAGCACCACCTATGTCGTCTGGGGCGTGGGGGACGACGGGGCGAAACCGCTCGGAACCTTCGACGTGGAGCAGTCACAGACCGAGCTGAGAACCGTAGGCTCCGGGCTGACCGGCCTCGACGACTACCCGCAGTACGCCATCAGCCTCGAGCCCGGTCGGGAGGCTCCGTCGGACCCGACGGAGGTCGTGGCGACCGGGCAGGTGACCAGCTGAGCGAACACGGGACAGCCGCTCCGCCGGAGCGCACCCGGCGGGAGACGCCGGACGAGCGGCGGGCGCGGTACGACGCCGACGAGGTGCGCAGCCTGCGCGAGCGGGTGGCGGACACGAAGTGGCGCCGGCGGCTCGCCGCGCGCCGCACGCTCAACCACTCCTACCGCGTGGCCGTGGGGATCGTCGGCGGGCTCGTCGTCGCCCTCGGCCTGGCCACCATCCCGCTGCCCGGGCCGGGCTGGCTGACCGTCATCGCGGGCCTCTTCGTCCTGGCCAGCGAGTTCACCTGGGCCGAGCGCCTGCTCGAGTTCACGAAGCGGCACGTCAAGCGCTGGACCGACTGGGTGTCGGCGCAGCGGCTGTGGGTGCGGCTGCTGATCGCCGCGGCGACGGCGGCGTTCGTCTACGGCGTCCTGGTGGTCACCCTGCACCTGACGGGCGTGCCCGACTGGGTACCGGGGTGGGTGCCGCTCTGGCGGTGACCTTCTGGCACAATCTCAGTCGCGCGGCCGCCGAGGCCGCAGCGGGCGATTGGCTCAGTGGTAGAGCGCTTCGTTCACACCGAAGAGGTCACTGGTTCGAACCCAGTATCGCCCACCGGCACGCAGGGCCAGGTGAACCCAGGGACGGGAGAGCCCGGCCCTTCGTCGTCCCCGGGCCCACGGGGGCGGCTCAGCGGGTCCGGTAGCGCGCGTAGATCAGTCCGCTGTCGAAGGCACGCTGCTCGAGCAGCTCGAGATCGAGGCGCACGCCGTCGGGGAAGAACCGCTTCCCGCCGCCGACCACGCTCGTGGTGGTGAAGAGGTGGTACTCGTCCACCAGGCCGGCCGCGATCGCCTGGGCCGCGAGGTTCGGGCCGTCGACGGTGAGGTCGTGGTCGGCCCCGGCCTTGAGCTCGCGCACCGCGTCCGGGTCGAAGGTCCGCTCGATCCTGGTCTTCTCGCTGGACACCGACTCCAGCGTCGTGGAGTAGACGATCTTCTCGGCGGCCTGCCAGTCGCGCGCGTACTGCAGGATGTGCGGGGGCGCGTCCGGATCGGTGTGCGCCGTCTCCCAGAAGACCATCGTCTCGTACATGCGTCGGCCGTAGAGGTACGTGCCGACGGAGCGGAAGACGTCGCCGACGAAGGTGTGCACCTCCGGGTCGTCGGCCCCCCTGCCGAGGTCGCCCTCGGCTGCCTCGGCGTAGCCGTCGAGCGAGGTGATCATCGAGTAGATGAGCTTGGCCATGCGTCTCCTTCGGCGACGAGCGCGTCGGTCGCTCCGTGGTCCTGGAGGCTGTGACCTGCGCACGACCCGGAACTCATCGCGCCAGGGGCCCGGTCCGTCGCGGACCGGGCCCCCTGGCGTTCCGTCACTCGACGGTGAACTCCGCCAGCATCCCGAGGGCGAAGTGCGGGGGACCGCTGCCCTCGGTGTCGTGCGTCGTCCCCTCCGGGATGAAGCAGACGGCCGCGTACCGGCCCGGCTCCAGCCCGAGGAACGTGGTGTCCGACGCCCCCGGCTCGGCGAAGGCCCCACCGGTGAAGGTCACCATGGTCATCGCCTGCTCCTCGGGGAGCGCCAGGAGCTCCTCGACCGACAGGGTGACGTCGTCGTTGATCCGGGCCAGGCCGATCTCGTGCAACTCCTCGCCCTCGTTGGTGAAGGTGATCGCCGTCGTCCCGGCGGGCACGGTGGCGGGGATGCCCTCGTACGCGAAGTCGACCCCGACGGACTCGACCTGCTCGTAGCCGCACTCCGCGAGCATGTACTCGTCCATGGCGGCGTCGGCCTCCTGGAACTCGGGACCGTCCAATGCCGCGGTGTCACCGGTGGTGATCGCCTCGCGTGCCATGGAGGCGGCCGTCTCCACGTCACCCGCGATCTCCTCTGGTGCCGTCTCCTCCACGCGGGCCAGCAGCGGCTCCACCGTGGTGCCGAACTCCTCGAGCGCCGCCTGGAGCTGCTCGGGGGTGGCCGTCTCGAAGTCGATCTGGGGGCCCGTCCCGAAGGCGGCCTCGACATCGACCGCGGCCTCGCAGAACTCGGCAGGGTCGGCGCTCTCCTCGGCCGCGCTGGTCGTCGCGGCCGCGGTGTCCTCGCCGCCGGAGTCGTCGGAACCACAGGCGACCATCGTCGCCGCGAGGACGAGCGACGCGCCTCCCATGAGCCAGCGGTGCGCCGCCGGCAGGCCTGACGTCCTGTGCATGTTCTCCGACCTCTCTCCTCGCGGGCGGCGGGCGCCGGCCGACGTCTCGTGCAGCGTTGCGAGGAGGAGGCAGCGGTGGCGCCGGCGGATACACGGCGCCTGCCCACCCCGACGTGCCTCCAGCGATCCGTCACGGCACGTCAGGGACGGGGACCGGCCCGTGGGACGGCTCGGTACCGGGCGGCGCCGGTACCGTCCCGGGGGTGACGACGGGACGACCGGTGGGCAGGGTCGAGGAGATCCGGATCTTCCCGGTGAAGTCGCTGGCCGGCACCGCGCTGACCAGCGCCGACATCGGCGCCGGTGGCCTGTCCGGCGACCGGGCGGCCACCGTCGTGGATGCCGACGGCCGGCCGGTCCGCGGCAGGGACGCGCCCGTGCTCGCCTCGCTGTCCCCGGCCGACGTCGACGCCGATGCGCTGTCGGAGATCCTCGGCCGGCCGGTCCGCCTGGAGCCGCTCCCGCCGCAGCCGGGGGTCGCACCCGTCCACCTCGTGTCCCGGGCGGCGGTCGACCGCGCCGCGGCCGGCGACGTGCCGGACGGGTGCTCGGCCGACGACCCGCGCGCCAACCTGCTCCTCGCGCTCGACGGCGACGAGCGGAGCTGGGTGGGGCGGGAGCTCCGCGTCGGGACGGCGGTCCTGCGGCTCACCCGCACGCCGAAGCACTGCCTGGGCGTGTACGCCGACGTCGTCACCCCCGGCGCGGTGCGCACCGGCGACGACGTGCACCTGGTCTAGGCGCCGGCGCCGCAGGAACGCCGTCGCGGCCGGGCCGCCGGTCGTCTCGCACTAGGCTCAGGGGGCCTGTCCGCAGACCCTCCAGGAGCACCTCGTGTCGACCCCGCCCTCGCCCTCCGCCGTCGGTCCCCTCCGGGTGCCGGCCGGGACGACGGCGCTGCAGGCGCTCAAGGACGCCGGGATCCCGCTCAAGGGTCCCGACGGCGCGGTCGTCGTCCGGGACGTGGCCACCGGTGACCTCCGGGACCTCGCCTGGGTCCCCGACGCCGACGCCGAGGTGGAGCCCGTCCCCGCCGCCAGCGACGACGGGCGCGCCGTCATCCGCCACTCGACCGCGCACGTGCTGGCCCAGGCCGTCCAGGAGCTGTTCCCCGGCACGAAGCTCGGCATCGGCCCGCCGGTCGAGAACGGCTTCTACTACGACTTCGACCCGGAGCGGCCCTTCACCCCCGAGGACCTCACCGCCCTCGAGAAGAAGATGCAGGAGATCGTCCGCGCCGGGCAGAACTTCTCCCGGCGCGAGATCAGCGACGCCGACGCGAAGGCCGAGCTCGCCTCCGAGCCCTACAAGCTCGAGCTGATCGGGCTCAAGGGCGGGGCCGGGGAGGTCGCCGAGGGGGCCGACGTCGAGGTCGGCGGCGCGCAGCTGACCATGTACGACAACCTCGACCCTCGCACCGGCGAGCGGCTCTGGACCGACCTCTGCCGCGGCCCGCACCTGCCCCGCACGAACGCGATCCCCGCGTTCAGCCTCACCCGCAGCGCGGCCGCCTACTGGCGCGGCAGCGAGAAGAACCCGCAGCTGCAGCGCGTCTACGGCACCGCCTGGGAGAGCAAGGACGCGCACAAGGCCTACCTGGAGCACCTCGCCGAGGCCGAGCGCCGCGACCACCGCCGTCTCGGCGTCGAGTTGGACCTGTTCAGCTTCCCGGACGAGATCGGCTCCGGTCTGGCCGTGTTCCACCCCAAGGGCGGCGTGATCAAGCGCGAGATGGAGGACTACGTCCGCGCGCGGCACATCGAGGAGGGCTTCGACTACGTCGGCACCCCGCACATCACCAAGCGGGGCGTCTTCGAGACCTCGGGGCACCTGCCGTACTACGCCGACACCATGTTCCCGCCCATGGAGCTGGAGAACAGCGAGTACTACCTCAAGGCCATGAACTGCCCGATGCACAACCTGATCTTCCGGTCGCGCGGGCGGTCCTACCGCGAGCTGCCGCTGCGCTTCTTCGAGTTCGGCTCGGTGTACCGGTACGAGAAGTCCGGCGTCGTGCACGGCCTCACCCGCGTCCGCGGGCTCACCCAGGACGACTCGCACAGCTACGTCACCCCGGAGCAGGCCCCCGGCGAGATCCGGCACCTGCTGGCCTTCGTGCTGGGCCTGCTCGGCGACTTCGGCCTCGACGACTACTACCTCGAGCTGTCCACCCGCGGCGACGACCCGGAGAAGCAGGGCAAGTTCATCGGCTCCGACGAGGAGTGGGCGGTGGCCACCGCCGTCCTCGAGGACGCGGCCAAAGAGACCGGCCTGGAGCTCGTGCCCGACCCCGGCGGCGCGGCGTTCTACGGCCCGAAGATCTCCGTCCAGGCGCGGGACGCCATCGGCCGCACCTGGCAGATGTCGACCATCCAGTACGACTTCAACCAGCCCGCCCGCTTCGGCCTGGAGTACACCTCCGCCGACGGCGGCCGCCAGCAGCCGGTGATGATCCACTCGGCCAAGTTCGGCTCGATCGAACGGTTCTTCGGCGTCCTCACCGAGCACTACGCCGGCGCCTTCCCGGCCTGGCTCGCCCCCGTCCAGGTGGTCGGCATCCCGATCACCGACGAGCAGGTGCCCTACCTGACCGACGTCGCGCTGAAGCTGAAGCAGCGCGGGATCCGGGTCGAGATCGACGACTCCGACGACCGGATGCAGAAGAAGATCCGGACGGCGAGCAAGCAGAAGATCCCGTTCGTCCTCCTCGCCGGCGCCACCGACGCCGAGGCCGGGGCGGTGTCCTTCCGCTACCGCGACGGCTCGCAGCAGAACGGCGTCCCCGTCGACGAGGCGGTGGAGCAAGTGGCGGCCTGGATCGCGTCCCGCTCCAACCTGGATCCCTCGGCGGAGTCCTCCGGATGAGCGACGACGGGCCGGGCGCGGCCTTCGAGCGCCTGTGGACCCCGTACCGGATGGCCTACATCCGGGGCGAGGGCAAGCCCACCGGCGCCCACGACTGCCCGTTCTGCGTCATCCCGACGATGAGCGACGAGGACGGCCTGATCGTGGCCCGGGGGACGGCGGTCTACGCCGTCCTCAACCTCTACCCCTACAACGCCGGCCACCTGATGCTGGTCCCGTACCGGCACGTGCCCGACTACACCGACCTCACCGACGACGAGGTCGCCGAGCTCGGTGCCTTCACGCAGACCGCGATGCGCACCGTGCGCGCGGTCAGCGGGGCGCACGGGTTCAACATCGGGATGAACCAGGGCTCGGTCGCCGGCGCGGGCATCGCCGACCACCTGCACCAGCACGCGGTGCCCCGCTGGGGCGGCGACACCAACTTCATGCCGGTC
Organism: Blastococcus sp.; assembly: GCA_035642035.1. Lineage (GTDB taxonomy): Bacteria > Actinomycetota > Actinomycetes > Mycobacteriales > Geodermatophilaceae > Blastococcus_B. Next base: position 739 of record DASQTE010000228.1, on the reverse strand, counting down.
ATCGGCCTGACCCGGGTCCTCCCGCAGGTGCTGACGGAGACCCGGGCCCTCCTCGCCGACGCCTGGAGCGGCGCCGACCTCGCGGTGCCGTCGTCCACCCACCCCACCACCCCGGCGGAGGTCTGACGTGCTCGGCAGCAACGCCCGTCCCGCCGTCGCACGCTTCTGGGCGCCGGTCGTGGCGCGGCTCGCGCGGGCCGGGGTCACGCCGGACATGGTGACCATCACCGGCACCGTCGGCGCGGTCGCGTCGGCCGTCTTCCTCATCGGCAACGGGTGGCTGTGGTGGGGCGCGGTCGCCGTCACCGCCTTCGTCCTGCTCGACATGCTCGACGGCGCGCTGGCCCGGGCCCGCGGCAACGGTTCGGTGTTCGGCGCCGTCCTCGACTCGGTCGGCGACCGCGCCGCGGACGCGGCCATCTTCAGCGCCCTGGTCTGGTGGTTCTCCGGGGACGGCGACAACCGGCTGATCGTCATGCTCGCCCTGCTCTGCCTCGTGCTCGGCGTCCTGACCTCCTACATCAAGGCGCGCGCCGAGGGCGTCGGGCTGTCGGCCGACGTCGGGATCGTGGAGCGCACCGAACGGCTGATCCTCGTGCTGGTCGGCACCGGCTTCGCCGGCATCGGGATCCCGTACGCCCTGCACGTCATGCTCTGGGTGCTGCTCGCGGGCAGCGCGATCACCGTGGGGCAGCGGTTCGTGGCCGTCCGCCGCGAGGCCGGCGGTCGCCCCATCCCC
>DASQTE010000227.1:0-9418 GCA_035642035.1 Blastococcus sp. | reverse complement strand
CGCCGTCCCCACGGTGACCACGACGCGGACGACGCCTGACGGTGCCGGCCGGTCGCCGGCGGGTTCGTAGTCGTCGAGGACGCTGCCCCGGTGCCGCCATCGGCGCCCGGCCCAGTGCGCGTACTGGGTGTACCGCCGGATCCCCGGCACCCGCTGGAGGACCCGTCCCGTCCGGGAGGGCCCCGCGACCCGCGCCGCGCTCTCGATGTAGTGGCAGGCCACCCCGCGGGCGGCGAGGTAGGGCAGGTAGCCGAGTGCGATGCCCGACCCGGTCGAGACCGCCCGCGTCACCGACCGTTCGCGCCACAGCCGGTGCGCGGTGGGGGTGCAGCGCACGACGTCGGGGACGCTGCCCTCCCGCACGGGCGGCACGAACTCCGCGTCCCGGCCGCGCAGCAGGTGGACGCTCTGGTAGTTCTCCTGGGTCACCCACACCGCCGACCCCGTCCCCGGCATCCGGCGGGCGAGGGCGTCCAGCTGGTCGAGGTGACCGCCGATGGTGGCGAGGAAGAGCGTGGTCACCGGGCACCGCCCCCGCGGAGCAGCGACGGGATGGTGGCCAGCAGGATCCACAGGTCCAGCCGGAGGCAGCGGTCGCGCACGTAGGCCAGGTCCATCCGCAGCATGTCGAGCGTGCCGACCGTGCTGCGGCCGGTCACCTGCCAGAGCCCGGTGATCCCGGGGCGCACCGTGAACCGGTCGGCGAACTGGGGAGGGAACAGCTCCGCCTCCCACGGCAGGCACGGCCGGGGCCCGACCAGCGACATCTCGCCGCGGAGCACGTTCACCAGCTGGGGCAGCTCGTCCAGGCTGGTGCGGCGCAGGAACCGGCCCGAGCGGGTGACGCGCGGGTCGTCGGCGAGCTTGGTGCTGCCGTCGCAGCACGTGTCCTCCCCGCAGAGCTCCGCCTCGATCAGCCGGCGCAACGCGTCGTCCTCGCCGCCGACCCGCATCGTGCGGAACTTGTAGAGGGTGAAGGGGCGGCGGTGGAGGCCCACCCGCCGCTGCCGGAAGAGCACGGGGCCGGGGCTGTCGAGCCGCACCCACAGGGCGACGAGCAGCATCGGCGCGGCGAGCAGCACCAGCAGGGCCAGCGCCCCGACGACGTCCAGGACCCGGCCGCACACCCGTTCCCACCAGGGTGGCCGGACCTCCCCGACGGCACGCCGGTCAGCGGTCATCGGCGTGCCTGCCCACGATCGCCAGGCCGACGAAGATCAGCTCGCCGGTCCCGCGCAGCACGAGGTGGATGTCGATGAGGGAGAGCGCGAGGATCATCCACCAGCCGGCCCACAGCGCCGCGCCGTAGGCGCCGGCCGGACCGGGGTCCGCGGCGACCCTCCGCGCGTGCCTCAGGACGGCGACCGTCAGCCAGACGAAGCCGGCCAGCAGAGGAAGCCCGCCCACCCACAGGAACTGCAGGTAGCCGTACTCCATGTAGATCACTTCGCGCCAGGTCTCGGGGGCGGGCAGCACGGAGTTCGGCGACACCCCCAGGACCCAGCGGAAGTCGCCGAGTCCCGGGAGGTAGAAGCTGACGAGGTTGTCCCAGCGCCCCAGCCAGCTGGGCGGCACGGTGAAGCCGTCGCCGAACTGGGACAGCCGGTTCACCAGGGCCGGCATCCCCGCCAGGGCCGCGACCGCGAGCAGCGGCAGCATCCGGAGGACCCGTCGGCGCAGGCTCGGGTGCAGGTACAACGTCGCCGCGCCGACCACTCCCGCCGAGGCCCAGGTGGAGAACTGACCCGCGGCCAGGACACCGGGCAGCAGCACCAGCGCGGCGGCGAACACCTCGCGGCGCCCGATCTGGTGCCGGACGCCGAGCGCGACCAGCAGGGCCAGCGACAGGACCAGGTAGTCGCCCGTGGCGATCGGGGACGCGAACGTGGTCGTGCCGCGCTCGGCCAGCCCGGCCACGTTCGACCCGTCGCCGTTCCAGAACGCGTCGAGCAGGCCGATGAGGGGCGCGAAGCCGAGCGTCTGGAGGATCGCGATCACCGCGACGACGACGGCGGGCCAGATGATCACCCGCGCCAGCCGCACCATCTGCTGCTGCGTGCGCACCGACAGGCGGACCAGCACCAGCAGGGCGACGAGCTTGCACACGGGCAGCAGCGCGGCCAGGTCCTCGCCGCCCGGGAGGCGGTCGCGCAGCAGCAGCCAGGACACCGGCCAGACGGTCGACAGCACGACGAAGGCGAACAACGGGACGTCGAGGGGGCCGAACCGCCGCGGGACGCGGACCCCTCGCACGAACCGCAGGTAGCCGCCGGTCGTCGCCCCGGCCAGCAGCAGCGCCAGGAGTGCCTCGTTCGGCCGGACCAGCGGGAGCAGGACGTCGCGGTCGATCCCGGCCAGGAACGGCAGCGTGCCCAGGTAGACGTACGCCGCCGCCGCCGGGTGCAGGGCGCAGAGCACGAACAGGGCCACACCGAGCACGGCCAGCGGCGCCAGGGGGCCGAGCACGGCCGCGCTGCCGCCACCTGCCGCGACCGCCACGAGCACCAGCACGGCGGCGCCCGCACCGCGCAGCACGCGGCGCCGTCGGGGGGCGGCGACCTGCTGCGCCGGTCCCGCGGGGAGCGACGGCGCGTCGACCACGGTCGGGGTGCTCACGCGGCCGCCCTCCGCCGGCCGGTGAGCGAGGACAGGGTCGCGGCGAACGCGGCCAGCGCCAGCAGCCCGAACGGCGCCAGCACCGCGACGTCGCGGACCGGGTGGCCCTCGCCCGCGGTGAACAGGCGCCCGGCGACCAGCAGCGGGAGCATCGCGGCCGCCGCGAGCGCGGTGACGGCCAGCCGGCGCCCGTCGGCCACGGGCTCGGGCCGGATCGCCCGGTGCACCAGCCGGACCAGGACTGCCGCCGCGACCAGGTCCGCGAGCAGGACGACGACGCACACCGCGGCGAGCCGGGGCAGGCCCGCCGGGAGGAGCAGCGTGAGGACGCCGCCTCCGACGGTGACCGCGAGCGCGGCCCAGCCGGCCACCTGCGGGCCGCGGACGTCGAGGTCGACGAACCGCGCCTCGCGGCCGACCTCGTGGACGCCGGCGACCAGCTGCGAGACGCCCAGGATGGCGATGCAGACGGTCAGGGACGCGATCAGGGCGTCGTCGCGCAGCTCGCCGACCGCCAGGGTGCTCGCCACGGGCCCGGCGAACAGCACCAGCAGGCACAGGATCGGGAGCGCGGCCGTGACCGCGTAGGTGAGCGCCTGCCGCCATGACGCGGCGTACCGGGCGCGGTCGCCGGCGGAGACGGCGGCGGACATCCCCGGGAGCACCGCCGTCGTCACCGCACGCGCGCCCACGGCGGTCGAGACCGTGTAGACGGTGTGGGCCATGGTGAGGACGACCACGCCGCCGGGCACGGTGGCCACCACCGCGAGCAGCGCGAAGTAGCCCACCGCCGGCAGCAGCGTGACCAGGACCGAGCCGCGCAGCCGGCCGGCCAGCCGCCGGATCTCCGGGTCGGCCCGCCAGCCGCGGGCCGGCCGGATCGGCAGGCCCACCCGGGCGGCCCCGACGGCCTGCACCGCGGCGTGCAGCGCGACGGAGAGCGTGGCGCCCAGCCCCAGGACGAGCACCAGGCCCGTGGACACCTGCCCCAGGTCGTCGGACGGGCCGTACGCCACCGCGACGACCGCCATGGTGAGCATCAGCCCGACGTTCTCCACCGCCGACGCCCCCGCCGCCAGGGCGTACCGGTGCCGCGCCTGCTGAGCGGCCGCACCGAGGGCGGCCACCGTGTACAGCACCACCTGCGGCCCCATGAGCAGGAGCAGGACCAGGGCGACCTGCCACGCCCGCTCCCGCTGGCCGGCCGGGACACCCAGCGTGAGCACCCAGGCCAGCGCCGGTGCGGCCAGCATCAGCAGCGCCGCGACGCCGGTCGCCGCCGCGACCAGCAGCGCGCTCATCCGCCGCATGTGCAACCGGCCGGCCACGGCGCCGCGCTTGAGCAGGGCGTCGACCAGCGAGGGCACGAGCACCAGGCCGAGCACCGGGCCCGCCACGGCGGCGAACGTCAGGTTGGGGACGGTGTTGGTCGCGAGGAACGTGTTGGCGAGGAACGTCGGCCCGAGGACCGCACCGATGACGACCACCCGTGCCAGCCCGGTGACGCGGCTGACCATGGTCCAGGCGGCCACGGTGGCCGAGCTCGCGGCCACCGACCGCGGCGCGGAACTCCCGGCGTCGCCGTCCCCGGCGGTCGGTCGCTCCGCGCGTGCGATGTCCATGGGTGCGGAGGGTGGGTCAGCGCCGGGTCATCCGGCGGGCGAGGACGGCCACGACGATCAGCGCGACGACCAGGCCGGCGAGCGCCCCACCCCCCATGACGAGCAGCGGTTTCGGGCTGACCGCGTCGGGCTCGAGGTACGGCTGCACGGAGACCTGCGGAGCCGGCCCGGCGATCGCGGCGAACTGTTCCGCGTCGATCTGCGCCAGCAAGGCCGCCTCGCGGGTGACCAGGGCGTTGACCTGGGCCTGGGCCGCCTGGCTCAGGCCGAGCGCGCCCACGTCGTCGGCCTCCGCCCGGGCCGTCACCAGGCGGGCCCGGACGTCGGCGAGCTGGGCGTCGAGGTAGGCGCGCACCTCGGTGCGCGCGGGGTTGTTGGAGATCTCCAGGTACCGGGCGACGATCGCGACGAGCACCTTCCGGGCCTGCGCGCGGCTGGGATCGGTGAACTGCAGCCGGATGACCTCGCTCTCCTCCACGACCTCCGTCGACAGGTGGTCCTGCATGTCGTCGACCGCCATGCCGAACTGCACCGCGACCGGGTCGAGCACGGAGCGGCCGGTGATCAGCACCTCCTGCGTGCTGAGGTTGCGGTCCTGGCGCAGGAAGCCGGTCGGCTGCTCCTGGACCAGCGGGTAGACGACGTCGGCGTGCGCGGCGTACAGCGTCGGCATCCGATCGGCGACCTGCAGCCCGGCCCAGCCCCCCGCCCCGACGAGGAGGAGCGCGAGCAGGATCAGGGCGGGCCACCGGAGGAAGCGCAGCCGGCGGCGCGACCGCGGGCGGACGACCACGGTGACCTCGTCCGGCTGCGCGGCGGCACCGCCCGGGCCGCGGCCGTTCGGGTGCGGCTCGGCGTCCCTGGGGGCTGCGGGGGGCACCGCGGGCGCTCCCTTCCGGGACCGCTCCGGGGCAGGCGGGTACGGCTCGGCCCCTCCGCCGGCCGATGTCTCCCCCGGCGTGCCCGGCGCCTGGCCGCGGGCTCCCGGCCCGGTGGTGACGATGCTCATCGGTGAACCTCCTGGAGCACGGCGCAGACCCGCTCGACGTGGGCCGGTTCGAGGGTCGGGGACATGGGAAGCGAGAGGAGCCGCGCGGCGGCGCGCTCGGTGACCGGGAGCGGACCGTCGGCGAATTCGCGGAAGGCGCTCTGCCGGTGGCAGGGCACCGGGTAGTGCAGCCCCCAGCCGATCCCCGCGGCGTCCAGGGCGGCGGTCGCGGCGTCGCGGTCGGGCACCTGGACGACGGCGAGGTGGTGCACGGGCTCGGCGAGCGGATGCTCGGCCTGCGGGACGCATTCCTCCGGCACTCCGCGCCGGTAGCCGTCCATCAGCGCCCGTCGCCGGGCATTGTGCTCGTCGAGGTGGCGGAGCTTGGCGCTGAGGACGGCGGCCTGCAACGTGTCCAGGCGGCTGTTGCGGCCACGGACGTCGTGGTCGTGCCAGCCCTCGGCCGCCCGCCCGTGGTTGGCCAGACAGCGGATCCGCTCGACCAGCGCCGGGTCGTGGGAGACGACGGCACCGCCGTCCCCGAGCGCGCCCAGGTTCTTGCCCGGGTAGAAGCTGAAGGCGGCCGCGACGCCGAGGCTGCCCACCCGCCGCCCCGCGAACCGGGCACCGTGCGCCTGTGCGGCGTCCTCGACCAGGGCCAGGCCGTGCCGGTGCGTGACGGCCCGCAAGCGCCCCACGTCGGCCGGCTGCCCGTAGAGGTGCACCGCCACGACGGCCGCCGTCCTCGGGCCCACGGCCGCGGCCACCGCGTCGGGGTCGGCCTCCAACGTGTCGGGCAGGACGTCCACGAAACGCGGCCGGGCCCCCGCTCGGCACACGGCCTCGGCCGTCGCGACGAAGGTGTTGGCCGGGACGATCACCTCGTCGCCGCGGCCGATGCCCAGTGCGGCGAAGATCAGTTCCAGCGCATCGGTCCCGTTGCCCACCCCGACCGACGTCGTGACCCCGCAGAAGTCCGCGAACTCCGCCTCGAAGGCCTCGACCTCCGGACCCGCGACGTAGCGGCCGTGGGTGAGGACGGTCTTCCAGACCAGCTCCAGTTCCTCGGCCAGCAGGTCGGTGATCCCGACGACGTCCAGGAACGGGATCGCGGCCTCGGTCATGACGCGATCCGGGGGAGCGGGAGGTCCGAGGCGCCGGCGAGCGGGCCGTCGGCACGTCCGCTGCCGAGGTCCTCGATCGCCGCGAGGACCCGCACGACGTCGAGCCCCCGCTCGCCGGGTGTCGAGGGCCGGCTGCCGCTCCGGACGCACTCCAGGAAGTGCTGGTCCTGGACGAGCAGCGGCTCGTTGAACGCGATGTAGGGGGAGACGATGTCGCCGGTGCGGTAGCTGACCGGCAGGGCGTGGGCGGCCGTCGGATCGTCCACCTCGTGCAGGTCGACCCCGATGTCGTAGACCCGCAGGCGTTCGTCGGACATGTCGTCGTAGACGGCCATCCTCCGCTCGCCGACGACCGTCACCTGGCGCACCTTGTTCGGGTTGAGCCAGCTGACGTGCAGGAACGCCTGGGTGCGCGCCCTCTCGAAATCGAGGCGGACGTAGGCGACGTCGGCGTGCGGGCCGCCCATGTTGCGGTGCGCCCACACGGCCGCCGCCGACGGCATCTCGCCGAGGATGAGGGACACGATCGAGATGTCGTGCGGCGCCAGGTCCCAGATGACGTTCACGTCGCTCTGGTACCGGCCGAGACTCAGTCGGGCGGTGTCCACCGAGAGGATGCGGCCGAGCGTCCCGGACTGCACCAGGTCCCGAAGCTTCCAGACCGCGGCGTTGTACTCGAAGGTGTGGCCCACCATCAGGCAGACCCCGCGCCTGGCGGCCGTGGCGACCAGTTCCTCGCCCTTCTCGACCGACGTGGTCAGCGGCTTCTCGACCAGCACGTGCCGGCCACTCTCGAGTGCGCGCCGGGCGAGTGGGAAGTGGCTGTGCGGTGGGGTCGCGACGACGACGGCGTGCACGTCGTCCAGGACGCCGTCCAGATCGGTGGCCAGCCGCGCGGCCGGATAACGGCTCTGTGCCTCGGCCAGCCGTTCCTCGTCGGCATCGACCACCGTGACGGCCACCCCGGGCGTGCTGCTCAGGACGCGCACGTGCTTGGCGCCCCAGTACCCGAAGCCGACCACGGCGATCCGCGTTGCTCTTCCCTGAGCCACCATCTCTGAACCCCTTCGGGTCAGGCTTCCCCCTGGGCGCTGGCCACCAGTGCGTCCGAGCCCCGCCCCCTCCACATCTGCGCTGCTCGGTGGCCTCCCCCCGAATCGGTCCCGGGCGGAATGTGGCCTCGTCGTGTCTGGCCGTCAACAAGGAGGGGCGCGGCGTTACCTGGCCCTGGCCGAGAATTTACGGAACGTCACCGTTCGTATACGCCGGGCGTTCGATGGGGCGGGGGCGCGCAGCGACGGGTCGACAGTCGGCCGCAGAGATGCATCATCTGGCCGTGGCAACCAACGAGGGCCTCCGCCCGTGGCCGCGGCTGCGCGACACGTGGTGGGTCTTCGGGCTGGCCGCCGCGGCCCTCGGCATCTTCCTGCTGGGTTTCCTGGTCGCGCTGCGCTGCGGTCCTCGCGGCTGCGACGGTTCCCTGGCCACTCGACTCCTCGACCTCGACGCGGTCGGCGGGGTACCCCGGCTCTTCACGACGGCGCTGTTCGTGGGCAGCGGCTTCCTGGCGTGGCGGGCGTCCCGGTCGGCGAGCGGGGGCGCGGCCACGTGGTGGACGGCGGTGGCGGTCATCGCGACGGGCCTCGCCGTGGCGAAGGTGGCGAGCGTGCACTCCACGCTGAAGAACTCGGTGTCCCCGCTGGTCACCCTCCTGGGCGGTCTGGCGCTCACTGCGCTGGCACTTGGCGCGCTGTGGATGACCGGCCGGCGGTGGGGGGTGACGGCGACGCGGCCGGTCGTCCTGGCGTTGGGGACGTATGCGCTGGTGGCCCTGGGGCTGGACCTGCTCACCCGACTGGCCGCCGCGGTCCAGGACCGGGTGGGGTGGCTGACCGTCTCCGGGACGACGTTCGTGGAGGAGCTGGGGGAGGCCCTGGCCGCCCTGATCCTGCTCGTGACGATCCGCTGGCACGTGACCCGGCGATCCCCCGTCACCCGGACGCTCGTCGCAGGAGGCCCGGAGTGATCAGGAGACCTGATCGTCCTGGGTCCTGGCTCACGACCGGTGCTGAGCCAGGACCCAGAACGATCAGGTGGGCTGATCGTTCCGAGCGGCGGATTCAGGCCTTCTGGCGGGCGCGGTAGGCGGCGACGGTGGAGCGGCTGGCGCAGGTGTTGGAGCAGTAGCGGCGGCTGGCGTTGCGGGAGGTGTCGACGTAGACGTCGTCGCAGCCCTCGGCCGAGCACACCCCGAGCCGCTGCCAGCCGTGCTGGACGACGACCTGGGAGAGCCCCATCGCGACCGTCGTCGTCAGCTGCTCGAGCACCGGGGCGTCGGGCCGGGCGTAGTGCAGGTGCAGCTCGCCGTCGTGGTCGGTGGCGTAGGGACGCGGGCGGGCGATCGCCAGCAGCTCGTTGAGCCTGGTCAGGACGTCGTCCTGCGTCTCGGCCAGCGCGACGGCGCGCACCAGCTCGGCGGTGGCGCCGGCCTTGTGGGTCTCGCCGGGGGAGAGCTCGAACGGTGTGCCCGGGGTGAACCACTCGTCGTGAGCGGCCAGGAAGTCCCGCGCCCAGCCGGCGTCGGTGCGATCGGCGTTGGCCAGCTCGATGGCCAACTCGACGGCACTCGACCCGTAGGTGTCGTAATCCATAAGACTCCCTACCGATGGGGTGATAGCGTCGGGACTCTGTAAGGGGTGAACTGCGTTTGACCCCCTACAGATTCCTTCCCCTGCAAGTGTGAGACGAGTTCAGTCGTGCGTGCCTACCTGTCCGTGTGGCGGCTTCCTTCCGCCCCGGTCCTCCTCCTTGCCGGCTTCGCCGGTCGCCTGCCCTCCGCCATGGTCCCCCTGGCGCTGCTGCTGATGGTGCAGCAGCAGACCGGTTCCTACGCGGTGGCCGGACTCGCGTCCGCCACATTGGGGATCGCCTCCGCCGTCATGGCGCCGATCCTCGGCCGCCTCGCCGACCGCCGGGGTCCCCGCCCCGTCCTCTTCTCCCAGGCGGCGGCCTACCCGCTGCTGCTGGCCCTGCTCATCGCCGTCGTCCTGGGTGGCGCTGCCGACCTC
>DASQTE010000226.1:0-6455 GCA_035642035.1 Blastococcus sp. | reverse complement strand
CCTTCGCGGCCCCTGCAGCGCGGGCGCGGATGGCCGGGCACGTGCTGCGGCCGCCCGCCGGGCCGCCGCCGCGCTGACCGGTGGGAACCGGGTCAGGGGTAGGGCCACGCGTTCTTGGCGCAGCCGTCGAGGCCGAGGGTCTGCTGCTGCATCACCGGGGCGAGCTGGCCGGCGCCGGGGCACGGCTGGTGCCCGTTGCCGAGCGCGTGGCCGACCTCGTGGTTCACGACGTAGAGCCGGTAGGTGGCGACGTCGCCCTCGTAGTCCGGGACGGCGGTGGCCCAGCGCGCCAGGTTGATGACGGCGCGGTCCCCGTAGCGGCAGGACGTGTATCCGCCGGTGCCGACGCCCGGGCAGTACGTCTCCATGCTGCCGGGGCTGACCAGGCTCACCTTGAAGTCGAACTGGCCGGCCGTGGCCTCCGCGGCGCCCACCCGCTGGAAGGACATCCGGCCGCCGCTTCCCCACGAGCGCGGATCGCCCAGGGTGTCCTCGACGGCCTGGGCGAAGAAGTACCCGTCGACGCCGATCCCGTCCTCCACCTCGACGATGAAGCGCTGCAGCGGGCCGGTGCCGTAGACCGGACCCTGGCCGTCGACGACCGAGAGGGTCCCGGCGCCCTGCTCCACGTAGCTCTCCACACCGACGGTCGCGGGTGCCTCGGTCGGCGCGACGTCACCCTCGGCCGGCGCGACCGGCGCGACCGGCGCGGTGGCGACGCTCGACGGCGGAGCCGACTCGGAGGTGACGGTCGGGGTCGCGGCCGCGCCGGTGCTTCGCGTGGAGGCGACCGGGGTGGTGAAGGCGAGGTCGACCAGGGTGGCGATCGTGGCGATGGTCAGCAGCGGGATGGCGTAGGCCCGCCAGCCGTAGCGCCGGGCGAAGCGGCGCAGGCGGCCCACCGGCCGGCGCACGGGCTGGCGGCGCACCGGGTCCGCGGCGCGGCGCCGGGCGTCCAGGTCCACGCGGGCGACGAGCGGGCCGGTGCGCTCCGCGGTGCGGACCGTCGCGCGCGGTGGGAGCGGCGGTGGTGGTGGGGGCACGGGCCGGCCGCGCCGCGCGTCACCCGCCCGATCGCCCGCAGGACGACCGTCCGAGGGACGTCCTCCTGCAGGCCGCACCCGTGCTCCTCGTCCGTCCGCCGCTGTCGGCTGGTCAGCGTCTCACGCTCCGTGGCGTGTCGACAGCAGCCCGCGTCTCGCGGCCCGCCGCCGTCGTCTCGACCATGCCGAGGACGGCGCGGGCGGTGTCCTCCGGCGCCTCGAGCATGGCGACGTGCCCGACGCGGTCCAGCACCTCGAGCCGCGCGTCCGGGATGACCGAGGCCAGCCGCGGGGCCATCGCCGGGTCGACCAGCTTGTCGCGGGCACCCCAGAGCACGAGCGTCGGCGGCCGCAGCATGCGCGCCGCCCGCCAGGCGTTCGCCGCCCCGACCCGCAGGTACGAGGTGATCAGGCCGCGCATGCTCCGGGTGAGCGCATGGTCGGCCCACGGCTGCTCGGACCGCTCGCGCATCTCCTGGACGGCCTGCTCGACCCGCTCCGGCGGCACCTTGCGCGGCTCGCCGAAGCACATGCGGATCATCGCCCGCACGCTCTCCTCCGGCGTGATGCCACCCATCCGCCGGGCCGCCAGCGTGGGCACACCGGGCACGAGGAGGAGCAGGAGGGCGCGGCTGAACGCCGGCGGCACCCGGTAGACGGGCATGGCCGGCGAGATCAGCGTCAGCGTGGCGACCAGGTCCGGACGCCCCGCGGCGACCAGGAGGCTGACCAGCCCGCCCAGGGAGTTGCCGAGCAGGTGCACCGGGCGGCCCTGCCCCTCGCCGGGCTGCGCGGCGACGTGCTCGAGGACGTCGATCACCGCACGCACGTGCCCGCGGATGGAGTAGCGGCCGCGCGCCGGGGGCTGCGACCGGCCGAAGCCGGGCAGGTCGACCGCCCAGCCGTCGAAGCGGACGGCGAGCAGGGCGGCCAGGTCCGTCCAGTTCGTCGACGCCCCGCCCAGCCCGTGCACGTAGAGCGCCCGCTCGCGGGGCGCGTCGTCCGCGGCTCCCCCGACCGGCCCCGACCACGGCGTCCTCCGCACGAAGACCTCCCCGCCCCTGACCGGCAGTTGCTCCCCCGGCCAGGGCGGGAGCAGCGAGGTGAGCATGGGCAACGGGGTGGCTGACGGGCGGGCGGTCGGGACATCGGCGGCCGCGACGTCGGACGGAGGGGCCTCGGACATCCTTTCGACGGTAATGGCAGCCCGTCCGGCATGCGGTGGGTGAACCCGCCGGTAACATCGCCGGTGCCATGCAGCCGCCACGCCCCGCCCCCGTGAACAACCGGCGAACGTCCCGTCTCCCCCGGGGTGCCCGCCGGTTGCAGCTGCTCCGCGCCGCGCAGGACGTCTTCGTCGCGCAGGGCTTCCACGCCGCCGCCATGGACGACATCGCCGACCGGGCCGGCGTGAGCAAGCCCGTGCTCTACCAGCACTTCCCGGGCAAGCGGGAGCTGTACCTGGCCCTGCTCGAGGAGCACGTCTCCGAGCTGGCCGACCGCGTCGCCGAGGCGATGGGCGGCACCGACGACAACCGGGCCCGCGTGGACGGCGCCGTCGGCGCGTACTTCGACTTCATCGACGCCGACGGCGAGGCGTTCCGCCTGGTCTTCGAGTCCGACCTGCGCAACGACGCCGACGTCCGGGCCATCGTCGACCGGGGCACCGGCGCCTGCGTCGAGGCGATCGCCGAGGTGATCGCGGCGGACACCGGTCTCGACCCCGAGCGTGCGCTGCTGCTCGCCTCCGGCCTGACCGGTCTGTCCGAGACCAGCGCGCGGTGGTGGCTGCCCCGCAAGGGCACCGTCTCCCGCGACGAGGCCGTCGCGCTGGTGTCGGCGCTGGCGTGGCGGGGCATCTCCGGCTTCCCGCGCGTGGACTAGCGGGCCCCCTCCCGCGCGTTCGCTGACGGCGCACCCCGACGGCGGGCCCCCCGACGCGCCGCTGGGCTAGCGTGGGGGCAGTCGCGCGAACCGAGGAGGCATCGCCCACGTGGAAGTCAAGATCGGCGTCCAGCACTCCCCCCGGGAGCTGGTCATCGACAGCCCCAAGACCCCCGATGAGATCGAGAAGGACGTCGCTGCGGCCATGTCCGGCTCGAGCAAGGACGGCCTGCTCACGCTGGTCGATGAGCGGGGTCGTCGCGTCGTCGTCCCCGTCGACCGGATCGCGTACGTCGAGATCGCCCAGCCCGACCAGCGCCGCGTCGGCTTCATCGCCGGGGCGTGACGACAGCCCCGGGAGCATCGCAGCGAGGAACGAGCGAGGAGCGGACCGGGGCGCGGAGTCGCGCTGGAAGCACCGCGTAGCACCGAACCGCCCGACCGGGGCGTCGTCCGCACCTGCGGACGGCGCCCCGTCGTCTTGTCACGCCGGGCCGCCCTGCGATCCGGAGGATCGCGATGTCATCGGAGCTCGACGACGGTCCGCCACTCGTCCCGGGGGCCGGCGGTCTCGGCGACCAGCTCCGCGTAGAGCGCGGCCACCCGGTCCGGTGGGATCTGCCGGTCATCCCCGACGAGCCCGCGGACGGTCACCGTCGCGACGTGGATGCCCTCCGGCGCCAGGGCGCGCGCCTGCACCTCGGCCAGCGCCCGCAGCGCCGCCTTCTGCACGCCGAGGCTCGCCATCGACGGGATGGGCCGGTCCGCGGCACCGCCGCCGGTGACCAGCACGGTCCCGGACCCGCGCTCCCGCATGCCGGGCAGCACCGCGCGGACCACGGTCTGCAGACCGACCGCGCCGGCGGCCAGATCGGCGAGCAGATCCTCCGGCGAGAGGTCGGCGACGGCGGCCTCGCGCCCCACCGAGACGTTGTACAGCAGGACGTCGACCGGGCCGAGCTGCTCCACCAGCGCCGTGACGGCGACGCCCAGCGACCGCGGGTCGCCGGCGTCGGCGCCGGCCCACTCCACGCGCTGCACGGACCGCCGGAGATCGTTCCCGAGCTCGGCGAGGGCGCCCTGCCGGCGGCCGATCAGGCCGACGGCGTACCCGTCCCCGCCCAGGCGGCGGGCCGTGGCGGCCGAGATGCCGGGGCCGGCGCCGACGACGAGCAGGTGGGGCGCCGCGGTCATGGGGCTCCTGTTCCGGGACGAAGGTCAGGGGTTGAGGCCGAGCGCCTTCATGCGCTGGGTGTGGGCACTGGTGATCCGCTCGATCAGGCGCGCGACGCCCGAGAGGTCGCCCGTGCCGGAGATGATCAGCTCGGCCAGCCCGTCGTGCTCGGCGATGACCGCCTGCGACTGGCTCATCGCCTCGCCCACGAGCCGCCGTCCCCACAGGGACAGCCGGCCGGGGAGCTTGCGGTCGGCCGCGATCGCCCCCCGCACCTCGCGGACGGCGAAGTCCGCGTGGCCGGTGTCGGCGAGGACCTCGAGCACCAGCGCGCGGTCGGGGTCGGGGAGGAACGCGGCGATCTCGCGATAGAAGTCGGTGGCCAGCCCGTCGCCGACGTAGGCCTTGACCAGCCCCTCCAGCCAGGTGCTGGGGCGGGTGCTCTCGTGGAAGGCGTCGAGCGCCGCGACGAAGGGCGCCATGGCCCGCGACGGGTCGGCGCCGAGCTGCTCCAGCCGCTCGACCAGCCGGCAGTGGTGCCCGATCTCGGCCGCGGCCATCTTCGCCAGCGCCGCCCGGCCGGTCAGCGTGGGCGCGAGCCGGGCGTCCTCGGCCAGGCGGTCGAAGGCGGTGAGCTCGGCGTAGGCGAGCGCGCCCAGCAGGTCCACGACGGCACTGCTGTCGACCGGGGTCGTCACACGCATCTCCTGGGTCCGCGGGTCCGGGACGCCGGTCGCGGCAGGTGGCGCAGTTCACCCCGACAGCGCGGCGCGAGGAGGCTAACCGGTCGCCGCGCTACGATGGGAATCGGTGTACCTCCGGGTGCGCTGTGTATCTGTGCGCTGACGACCGCTGGACGACGCCCTCCGGGCTGTCTCCCGGGCCGATCTCCCGAACGCCCGGTTCTGCTGGCTGCGTTGGCGCTGGAACCGATCCCGCGACAACCAACCGGGACAGGCCGCAGCGACGAGCGCGCGGACCTCTCCCCCAGCAGACCAGAGGCGAGAGCACTGACCTCCATCGAGAACTCCCCCACGTCCGAGGCCCCCGAGGCCGTCACCCCCGAAGAGCTTCCCGAAGCCGTCGCCCTCGAGCACGCGGAGACCGGCGCACCGGCTCCCGAGGAGCTGGAGTCGCAGGTCGAGGAGCTCGGCGGCGCCCCGGTCGCCAGCGACAGCCCGCTGTTCAGCGACTTCGACGTGCACCCAGACATCGTCGCCGCGCTGGCCGAGGTCGGGATCACCCGCACCTTCGCGATCCAGGAGCTCACGCTCCCCCTGGCGCTGGCCGGCAACGACCTGATCGGCCAGGCGCGCACCGGCACCGGCAAGACCCTCGGCTTCGGCGTCCCGATGCTGCAGCGGATCAGCCCGCCGGCCGAGGGCGGCGACGGCGTCCCGCAGGCGCTGGTCGTCGTCCCCACCCGTGAGCTGTGCGTGCAGGTCGCGCGCGACCTCGGCACCGCCGGCACCAAGCGGGGCATCCGCGTGCAGGCCATCTACGGCGGGCGGGCCTTCGAGCCGCAGGTCGCCGCGCTGCAGGCCGGCGTCGAGGTCGTCGTCGGCACGCCCGGCCGGCTGCTCGACCTGGCCCAGCAGGGCCACCTGATCCTGGGCAAGGTCAAGGTCCTCGTCCTCGACGAGGCCGACGAGATGCTCGACCTGGGCTTCCTGCCCGACATCGAGCGGATCCTCGCGATGGTGCCGGACAAGCGTCAGACGATGCTGTTCTCGGCGACCATGCCCGGCCCGATCGTCACCCTGTCGCGGTCGTTCATGACCCAGCCGACCCACATCCGGGCGCACGGCAACGACGAGGGGTCGACGGTCCCGCAGACCACCCAGTTCATCTACCGGGCGCACAACCTGGACAAGCCGGAGCTGCTGTCCCGCGTGCTGCAGGCCCGCGACCGCGGCCTGGTGATGGTCTTCTGCCGCACCAAGCGCACGGCGCAGAAGGTCGCCGACGAGCTCGTCGACCGCGGGTTCGCCGCGGCCGCGGTGCACGGCGACCTCGGCCAGGGCGCCCGCGAGCAGGCGCTCCGGGCGTTCCGCAGCGGCAAGGTCGACGTCCTCGTCGCCACCGACGTCGCCGCCCGCGGCATCGACGTCACCGGCGTCAGCCACGTCGTGAACTACCAGTGCCCCGAGGACGAGAAGACCTACGTGCACCGGATCGGCCGCACCGGCCGCGCCGGCAGCACAGGTGTCGCCGTCACGCTGGTCGACTGGGACGACATCCCCCGGTGGCAGCTGATCAACAAGGCGCTCGACCTCGACTTCGCCGACCCGCCGGAGACCTACTCCACCTCGACGTGGGTCTACACCGACCTCGACGTCCCCGAGACCGCCACC
>DASQTE010000225.1:0-4811 GCA_035642035.1 Blastococcus sp. | reverse complement strand
GCGGGAACTGATCTTCACAGGGGAGCGCTATCCGGCCGCCGTCCTGGAGAGCTGGAACGTGGTGAACCGCGTGCTGCCCGACGACGGGTTCCCCGCCGCCGCTCGCGAGTACGCGCACCGGGTGGCCGCCGGCCCGACTGCGGCCCACGCGGCGACCAAGCGGCTGGTCGCGACGTCGGTCCGGCACGGTGCCCGGGCCGCCGACGACCTGGTGCCCGAGGTCTCCGGGCCGCTGTTCGCCACCCAGGACCTCCGCGGTGCGGTGGCCTCGTTCCTCACCGACGGCCCGGGGAAGGCCTCCTACTCGGGCCGGTGACCCCGACGGGCGAACCGGGATTTTGGCGTGCGCGCGCGGGTAGAGTCGACGGGTCCACAGTTTCCTGAGCAGGAAGGCAGGGTCGAGGGTTCTTGCCCGACACCTCCCCAGGCGTCCCGGTGCCTGACGGCAGCGCATCCCGAGAGGCCTCGGCGCGCGCCGCGGTCCAGGACGCTGCCTCCCCGCACCCGTCTGTCCGCCCGGTCGGCCGCGTTCCCGCGCCGGCCCGGGCCACCATCACCATTCCCGACTCCGTCTCCATGGTCGGCCTCCTGGGCTCCGGCGACGAGCTGCTGCGCCTGATCGAGGGCGAGGTCGCCGCCGACGTCCACGTGCGCGGCAACGAGATCTCGGTGACCGGCCAGCCGGCCGACAACGCCTTCGCCGTCGCGGTGTTCGACGAGCTGATCGCCCTGCTGGGTACCGGTCAGCAGCTGCGGCCGGACTCTGTCCGCCGGGTCATCGCGATGCTGCGGAGCGGTGACTCCGAGCGGCCGGCCGACGTGCTGAGCCTCGACATCATCAGCCGCCGCGGCCGGACGATCCGGCCCAAGACGCTGAACCAGAAGCGCTACGTCGACGCCATCGACCAGCACACCATCGTCTTCGGCATCGGCCCGGCCGGTACCGGCAAGACCTACCTCGCCATGGCCAAGGCCGTGCAGGCGCTGCAGACCAAGCAGGTCAACCGGATCATCCTGACCCGCCCCGCGGTCGAGGCCGGCGAGCGTCTGGGCTACCTGCCCGGCACGCTGTCGGAGAAGATCGACCCCTACCTGCGGCCGCTGTACGACGCGCTGCACGACATGGTCGACCCCGAGTCGATCCCGCGGCTCATGGCCTCCGGGACGATCGAGGTCGCACCATTGGGGTACATGCGCGGCAGGACGCTGAACGATGCCTTCGTGATCCTCGACGAGGCGCAGAACACGACGGCCGAGCAGATGAAGATGTTCCTCACCCGGCTCGGCTTCGGGTCGAAGATCGTCGTCACCGGTGACGTCACCCAGGTGGACCTGCCCGGCGGCGCGCAGAGTGGTCTCAAGATCGTGCGCGAGATCCTGGACGGCGTCGACGACGTGCACTTCGCCAACCTGACAAGCACCGACGTCGTCCGGCACCGCCTCGTGGGCGACATCGTCGACGCCTACGAGCGCTGGGACGCCACCCGGCAGCCCACCGGCGGCCGACCGGGTGCCGGCGCACCGGTCCGGCCCACCCGACCGCGCCGCCAGGGGAGCTGACCGGCGTGCCCGTCGAGGTGGCCAACGAGTCCGAGATCGCCGTGGACGAGGCCGAGCTGGCCGGCATCTGCCGGTTCGTGCTCGGCGAGATGCAGGTCAACCCCATGGCCGAGCTGTCGGTGCTGTGCGTCGACGTCGAGTACATGAGCAGCCTGCACGAGCGCTGGATGGGGGAGAAGGGGCCGACCGACGTCCTCGCCTTCCCGATGGACGAGCTCGACACGGCCCGCCCCGACGACCCCGAGCCCGGCCCCGCCCTGCTCGGTGACGTCGTCCTGTGCCCCGCGGTCGCCGTCCGCCAGGCGCGGGCGGCCGGTCACTCCATGGACGACGAGCTGATCCTGCTGGCCACGCACGGCGTGCTGCACCTCCTCGGCTACGACCACATGGAGCCCGACGAGGAGAAGGAGATGTTCGGTCTCCAGCAGAAGCTCATCGAGAGCTGGCGGGCGGCGCCCCGCCAGCCGGTGACCGGGGAGCCGGCGACCCGGGAGCCCCGCACCCGATGAGCAGCGGCGAGATCACCATGCTGGTGGTCGCGATCCTGCTGGTGCCCCTCGCCGGCCTCTTCGCCGCCATGGACGCCGCGCTGCAGCGCGTCTCCAAGGCGCGGGTCGAGGAGATGCGCCGCGAGGGGGCCAAGCGCGCGGCGGCGCTGGAGGAGGTCGTGCTCGAGCGCGCCCGCCACGTCGCGCTGCTGCTCCTGCTGCGCATCGTCTGCGAGATGGTCGCGGCGGTCGTGGTGACCGTCCTGTTCTACGACCTGTGGGGCAGCAGCTGGCAGACGGTGCTCACCTCGGCCGGCGTGATGATCGTCGTCAGCTACGTGCTGATCGGCGTCGGGCCGCGGACCCTCGGCCGCCAGCACGCCTACGGCACCGCCCTGGCCACGGCCGGCGTCGTCCGGCTGCTCGGCCGGGTCCTCGGGCCCGTCGCGACGCTGCTCATCCTGATCGGCAACATGATCACGCCGGGCCGCGGTTTCCGCGACGGCCCGTTCTCCTCCGAGGTCGAGCTGCGCGAGCTCGTCGACCTGGCCGAGGAGCGCGGCGTCGTGGAGTCCGGCGAGCGCAACATGATCCACTCGGTCTTCGAGCTGGGCGACACGATCGCCCGCGAGGTCATGGTCCCGCGGACCGACGTCGTCTACATCGAGCGGCACAAGACCGTCCGGCAGGCGCTCGCCCTGGCGCTGCGCAGCGGGTTCAGCCGGATCCCGGTGATCGGGGAGAACGTCGACGACGTCGTCGGCGTGGTCTACCTCAAGGACCTGGTCCGCCGGTCGCAGAACAGCAGCGACCAGCGCGGGCCCAAGGTCGAGGAGCTGATGCGGACCCCGACCTTCGTGCCGGAGTCCAAGCCGGTCGACGAGCTGCTGCGCGACATGCAGGCCCAGCGGATCCACATCGCGATCGTGGTCGACGAGTACGGCGGCTTCGCGGGCCTGGTGACGATCGAGGACATCCTCGAGGAGATCGTCGGCGAGATCGCCGACGAGCACGACGGGTTCCAGCGCCCGCCCGTCGAGCACCTGCCGGACGGCGCCGTGCGGATCACCGCGCGGCTGCCGGTGGAGGACCTCGCCGAGCTGTTCCACGTCGAGCTGCCCGAGGACGACGACGTCGAGACCGTCGGGGGACTGCTGGCGCGCGAGCTGGGCCGGGTGCCGATCGAGGGGGCCTCGGCGGAGGTCGCCGGGCTGCGGCTGGTCGCCGAGAGCACCGGCGGACGGCGCAACCGGATCGACACGCTCCTGGTCTGCCGCGTCGAGGAGACAGCCGAGGCCGAGGACGAGGGCGAGGAGTCGCGGCCGCGCGGGCGGGGGACCACCCGCCACGAGGAGCCGGCGCCCGTGGAAGGCTGACGACCCGTGCCCGAAGATCTCGAGCCCGAGGACGCCAAGCTCGTCACCCTCGCCCGCTCCGCCCGTGGCCGGACGGGCGCGCCGGAGGGTGCCGCCGTCCGCGACACCGACGGGCGCACCTACCTCGCCGCGACCGTCTCGCTGCCGTCGCTGAGGCTGTCGGCGCTCCAGGCCGCGGTGGCCGCCGCCGTCTCCAGCGGGGTCGAGGGCCTGGAGGCGGCGGCGATCGTCTCGGCCGCCGACGCCGTCGAGCCCGACGGACTGGCCGCCGTCCGCGACCTCACTCCCTCCGCACCGGTGCACCTGGCCGGTCCCGACGGGAGCCTGCGCACCACCGCCTAGCGGCCGAGCGGCACGCCCAGTGCAGCCGCGAAGTCGTCTGCATCGCGCACCCACCGGGTGAGGGCCTGCTCCGACTCGCCGTCCCCGCCCAGGTGGCGTACCGAGACCCGGGTGCGGCCCGGGAGCCAGCCGCCGCGGCGCGCGGCAGAGGGCCAGCCCTCCGGCGGGTGCCCGACCCGCACCTCGCGGACGAGGACCAGCGGGACGACGCCGGACGGCGGGGTGCGCGTCGCGCCGATGTCGAGGGACATGCCGTGGGCGGAGACCGTGAGCCGGCCGACGTTGCAGAGCAGCACGAGCAGCCCGAGCCCCAGGGCCAGCGGCGCCTCGTCGAGCAACGCCTCCCGGCCGCCGCCCCAGCCGAAGACCGCCAGCCAGATCGCCACGACGACCACGGTGAAGAGCACGGGCACGGGCCGGGGCAGGTCGTACTGCCAGTACCGCAGCGGCGCCGGGACCGACGTGGCGCGGCTCTTGGGGCCCCGGCCGGCGAAGAACCCGTACGCGCGGACCTGCTGCAGGTGGAGGTCCCGTTCCCTGGCCGCCCGCATCGGGAGACCCTGCTGTCGCGCCATGCGCCCGATCATCCCAGCCGGCTCGTGGAGTGTTGCTGTTGCTGCTGGAGTGCAGCGCGACCCCGGTAGCGGGAGGAACACTCCAGGAGCGGAGCGGGTGACGTCGGACCCCGGTGGGAGACTGGACCCGTGACCACCCCGGACCAGCCGCCGCACCGCAGCGGCTTCGCAGCCCTCGTGGGCCGCCCGAACGCCGGGAAGACCACGCTGACCAACGCGCTCGTCGGCGAGAAGGTCGGCATCGTCAGCAACCGCCCGCAGACCACCCGGCACGCCATCCGCGGGGTGGTGCACCGGCCCGGCGGCCAGATCGTCCTGGTCGACACCCCGGGTCTGCACAAGCCGAAGAGCCTGCTGGGCAAGCGCCTCAACGACGTCGTCCGCGACACGCTCTCCGACGTCGACGTGATCGTCTTCTGCATCCCCGCCGACCAGCCCGTCGGCACCGGCGACGCGTTCATCGCCCGCCA
>DASQTE010000224.1:0-4981 GCA_035642035.1 Blastococcus sp. | reverse complement strand
TTCGCGGGCAGGCTCCTCTCGGGGCGCCTCCCGGACGGCGGCGGTCTCTGGGCGGCCGGCGTGCTCACCGGCGATGGACATCCGCCGCTCGAGCCGCTCGAGGCGCTGCAGGGTCGCGGCGGCCGAGCCGTCGGTGGCCGGCAGCAGCATGCGGGCGCAGACGAGCTCGAGCAGCAGCCGCGGCGCCGTCGTCCCCCGCATCTCGGTCAGGCCCTCGTGCACCGTGTCGGCCATCCGCGACAGCGTCGCCGAGCCCAGCGCCGAGGCCTGCTGGTTCATCAGGTCCAGCCGGTCGGGCGGGCAGTCGAGCAGCCCGTTGCCACCGGCGTCGGGAACGGCGTCGAGCACGATCAGGTCGCGCAGCCGGTCGAGCAGGTCGGTGGCGAAGCGGCGGGGGTCGTGCCCGGCCTCCACGACGCGGTCGACGGCGCGGAAGACGGCCGGGGCGTCGTGCGCGGCCAGCGCGTCGATCGTCTCGTCGAGCAGCGCGTCGTCGGTGACGCCGAGCAGCCCGACGGCGCTCTTGTAGGTGACACCCTCGGGGCCGGCACCGGCCAGCAGCTGGTCGAGGATCGACAGCGAGTCGCGGACCGAGCCGCCGCCGGCGCGGACCACCAGCGGGTAGACGGTCGGCTCGACCGTCACGCCCTCGGCCTCGCAGGTCCTCTCCAGCAGGCCGCGCAGCGTCGTCGGCGGCACCAGCCGGAACGGGTAGTGGTGCGTGCGCGAGCGGATGGTCGGGAGGACCTTCTCCGGCTCGGTGGTCGCGAAGACGAAGACGAGGAAGTCCGGCGGCTCCTCGACCACCTTGAGCAGGGCGTTGAAGCCCTGCGTGGTGACCATGTGCGCCTCGTCGACGATGTAGACCTTGTAGCGGCTGTTCACCGGCGCGAAGAAGGCGCGTTCGCGCAGGTCGCGCGCGTCGTCGACACCGCCGTGGCTGGCTGCGTCGATCTCCATGACGTCCAGCGAGCCGGGGCCGTCGGGCGCCAGCGCGACGCAGGACGCGCAGACCCCGCACGGCGTGGACGTCGGCCCCTGCTCGCAGTTCAGCGAGCGGGCGAGGATCCGTGCCGACGACGTCTTGCCGCAGCCGCGCGGGCCGCTGAAGAGGTAGGCGTGGTTGATCCGGCCGCCGTCGACCGCGTTCATCAGCGGGGCGGTGACGTGCTCCTGCCCGACCACCTCGGCGAAGGTCGCCGGGCGGTACTTGCGGTAGAGCGCCAGAGCCACGCCGCGAGGTTACGTCCCCCCACCGACGGCCCGGCGCAGCGCCGCCACGCTCGCCTGCCGGTCGCGGGGCCCGGGAACGAAAGGGACCCCCCGCGCACCCGCCAGAGCCCGCTTATCCTTGCTGCCTTCCGGCCCTGGGGAGGTTCACAGGATGACGCCACGCGAGGGGTCTGGCGTCCACTGTAGAGGACCGGGACGGCGCAATCTGCGAGCGGGCGGCCAGCCGCTCCCAGTACCCTCCGCACCCATGACGCCCCGGCACGCGCTCGTCCTCCCCCCGCCGCGCTCCTGACCCGGAGCACCGCGGGCTGAACCACCCGTCGGCGGCCGTCCCGGCCTGCCGTCGGTCGCGCCGTGCTCCGGATCCGAGTCCCTCACCGGAACGATCCAGGAGCGTCATGTCCTCCCCCGTCCTCCCCGCCGCCTCGCGCCGCGGGTTCCTGCTCGTCGTCCTGGCCGCGCTGTGCTGGGGCACCTCCGGCGTCAGCGGCGAGATCGTCGCCGACCGCACCGACCTCGGACCGCTCGACATCGCCTGGCACCGCATGGCCATCGGCGCCGTCGTGCTGCTCATCGGCTTCGCCGTCTCCCGCCGGCGGCGGCCCGCACCCACCGCCACGCTCACGCGCGGGGCGTCCGTCCGGCTGGCCCTCGTGGCGGCCGGGCTGGCGGCCTACCAGCTCGCGTACTTCGCCGCGGTCGCCGAGGCGGGCGTCAGCATCGCCACCCTGGTGGCGCTCGGCCTCGCTCCCCTGCTCATCGCCGTCGGCGCGACGGTGCTCGGGCACGGCCGGCCCGACGTCGCCACCGTGGTGGCCCTCGTGGTCGCGCTGGTGGGGCTGGTCCTGCTGGTGGGGATCTCCGCCGGCGCCGACACCGGGACGACGGTCGTCCTGGGCGCGCTCCTGGCCGTCGGCTCGGCCCTCGGTTACGCCGTCGTCACCCTCGCCGGTGCCGGTGTGCCGCACGGCATCCCGGTGACCCTCGTCGGGTTCGCCGGCGGGGCGCTGCTGCTGACCCCGGTCGCGCTCGTCACCGGGCTGCGGTTCACCACCGACCCGGTCGCCCTCGGGGTGCTGCTCTACCTGGGCGCGGTACCGAGCGCGCTGGCGTACGGGCTGTTCTTCACCGGGATCCGCAGCGTGCCGGGCGCGGTGGCCTCGATCGTGACGCTGCTCGAGCCGCTGACGGCGACCGCGCTGGCAACGGCGTTCCTGGGCGAGCGACTCTCCCCCGGCGCGCTGGCCGGAGGAGCGCTCGTGCTCGCCGCCGTCGCGGGGCTCTACCTGCGGAGGATGGGAGATTCGAACTCCCGAGGGGTTGCCCCCAACCCGCTTTCCAAGCGAGCGCCATAGGCCACTAGGCGAATCCTCCAGTGCACCGGCGATGCTACCGGGCGCCGCGCGGAGGTCGACGGTCCGGTCGGCGGTCGGGACGTCGCGCAGGTCGCACGGGAGCGGCCCGGCGCGACGGACCGCCCGTCGTGCGGCATCCTGCACCGCAGTGGTTGATCGTCCCGCTGCTGGGAAAGGCCTGAGCAGAGGGCGAACGAGTGCCGCGCACGGACGAGCGGGAGGAGGCAGGGACATGAGCGAGTCGGACGAGGTGCGCCCCGAAGTGGTCGAGGCCATCGTCGGCGTACTCCGGGGCGGCGACCCCGAGGAACTGCCCTCCGGTGCCACGGCCGCCGAGAAGGCGGCCGCGAAGGACGCCTACCTCTCGGAGTTCCTGGCCGAACGCGGCAAGCGGGACCGGCAGTCGCAGGCCTGGGAGCTGCTCCTGACCCGCAGCTACGACGAGCCGCCGACGTGGCGGCAGATCTTCGACGACCTCACCCCCGACGTGCACGCCGAGCTCGGCGAGCTCTACGACGCCCTCCCGGCCGGCGCCCAGGAGGAGTACGCGCGCCGGTTCGGGGTCCCCTCCGCGGTCTGACCGCGCCAGTTCCGAGCCGTCCATGACCCGACCCGTGACCACCCCCGGCCGCCTCGTCGCGGGCCGCTACCGCCTGCAGTCGCAGCTCGGCGGCGGGGGCATGGGCACTGTCTGGCTGGCCCGCGACGAGCTGCTGGGCCGCCAGGTGGCGATCAAGCAGGTGCTCACGCCCACCGGCGTCGACCCGGCGGAGGCCCACCAGCAGCGTCAGCGGGCGTTGCGGGAGGGCCGCATCGCCGCCCGGCTGAGCCACCCGCACGCCATCTCGGTGTACGACGTGGCCCTGGAGTCCGACCAGCCGTGGCTGGTGATGGAGTACCTGCCCTCGCGCAGCCTCGCCGCGGTCCTCACCGAGGACGGCGTGCTGCGGGCGGACCAGGTGGCCCAGGTCGGTGCGCAGGTCGCCGACGCCCTCGCGGCGACCCACGCGGCCGGGATCGTGCACCGCGACGTGAAGCCGGCCAACATCCTGATCGGCGAGGGCGGCCGGGTCGAAGGCCTGGTGAAGATCACCGACTTCGGCATCTCCCACGCCAGCGGCGACGTCACGCTGACCCAGACCGGGCAGATCACCGGGACGCCCGCGTTCCTGGCCCCGGAGGTCGCCCAGGGTCAGGAGATGACCGAGGCCAGCGACGTCTTCTCGCTGGGGGCCACCCTGTACACCTGCATCGAGGGGGTCCCGCCGTTCGGCATGGAGGAGAACGCCCTCGCGATGCTCCACCGGGTCGCCGGCGGCGCGATCCTGCCGCCGCGCCGGGCGGGTTCGATGCGCGAGCCCCTGCTGCGGATGCTGGCCGCCGATCCCGCCGACCGGCCCACCATGCCCGAGGTGCGCGACGAGCTGGCCAAGCTCGCCGCCGGGCGCGACGGCGACACGACGACCGTCCTGCTCGCCCGCACCGACATCCGGTCCAACGCGCCGGGCCGCGCCCGGACGGCTGCGTTCCCCGCCGGGTCGCCCACCCCGGTGACCCCGACGCCCGCGCCTCCGCCCACCCCGGACCCGACGCCGGTGCCCGCCGCCGCTGCCGGTGCGGCGCCGGTGGCGGGGGCGGGCGCCGCGTCCGCCGTGTCGGACCGGCCCCCTGTCCAGCCGACCCCGGCGCCACCCCGGGAGAAGCGCGGCCGCGGCGCCTGGATCGCCGCGGGCCTCGTCGCGGTGCTGCTGGCCGGGCTGGTCGTGTTCCTGCTGACCGACCCGTTCGGGAGTGACGGCGGGTCCCAGGCCGAGGAGTCGCCGGCGCCGACCAGTTCGGCGGCGCCGTCGACCACGCCGGAGCCGTCGCCCACCGGCGACCAGGAGACAGGGAGCACCGACGAGGCGGCCGGGAGCGAGACCAGCAGCCCGCCGGCGGAGACGGAGCCGGCCGCCGATCCCGTGCAGGCCGCCACCGCGTTCTTCGCCCTCGTCCCCGACGACCTGCCGGCAGCGCACGCGCTGACCAGCCCGGAGTTCCAGGCCGAGTTCCCGCTCGCACGGTTCTCGGGGTTCTGGGACGACTACCAGAGCGTCAGCATCGGCAACGTCGAGGCGGAGGGGGACACCACGGCACTGGTCGACATCACCTACGTCGAGCCGGGCGGCGCGAGCACCACCGAACGCCACCGCCTCACGTTCGTCCGCGGCGACGACGGCCGGCTGCTGCTGGACAGCGACGTGATCGCCTGACCTGACGCACGACGGCGGCGTCCGCAGGGGACGCCGCCGTCATGGTGCGTGGCGGTGGCGGTGGGATTTGAACCCACGGAGGGGGTTGCCCTCACACGCTTTCGAGGCGTGCTCCTTCGGCCGCTCGGACACGCCACCGCC
>DASQTE010000223.1:0-6555 GCA_035642035.1 Blastococcus sp. | reverse complement strand
TGGAGGAGCTGGCCCGAGTCGACAGCTCGATGGCGATCACCGTCGAGGCCGGCGTGTCCCTCGGCGCCATGCCGATCTACCGGTTCGGCACCGAGGAGCAGAAGCAGGAGTGGCTGCCGCGGCTCTGCTCGGGGGAGGCGCTGGGCGCCTTCGGGCTGACCGAGCCCGGTGGCGGCTCGGACGCCGGCGCGACGAAGACGACGGCGCGGCTCGAGGACGGGCAGTGGGTCATCAACGGCTCCAAGGCGTTCATCACCAACGCGGGCACCGATCTCACCCGGTTGGTCACGGTCACCGCCGTCACGGGCACGCGGCCGGACGGCGGCAAGGAGATCTCGGCGATCATCGTGCCGTCGGGGACGCCGGGCTTCGTCGTCGGCCAGCGGTACTCCAAGGTCGGCTGGAACGCCTCCGACACCCGCGAGCTGTCGTTCACCGACGTCCGGGTGCCCGAGGAGAACCTGGTGGGGGAGCAGGGCCGCGGCTACGCCCAGTTCCTGTCGATCCTCGACGAGGGCCGGATCGCGATCGCGGCGCTCTCGGTCGGGTTGGCGCAAGGCTGCGTCGACGAGTCGGTGAAGTACGCCGGTGAGCGCGAGGCGTTCGGGCAGGCGATCGGGCGGAACCAGGCGATCCAGTTCATGATCGCCGACATGGAGGTGCGGGCCTCCACCGCGCGGCTGGCCTACTACCGGGCGGCGGAGAAGATGCTGCGCGGCGAGCCGTTCAAGCGCGAGGCCTCGATCGCGAAGCTGTACAGCTCCGAGGTCGCCATGGACAACGCCCGCTACGCCACCCAGGTGCACGGCGGGTACGGCTTCATGAACGAGTTCCCGGTCGGCCGGTTCTACCGCGACGCCAAGATCCTCGAGATCGGCGAGGGCACCAGCGAGGTGCAGCGGATGCTCATCGCCCGCGATCTCGGCGTCGGCTGAACCTCAGCGGCGCACGCCGCGCACCGTGCGGGAGGACGCCCGGGCCGCGCGGAACGCCCCCACCCAGTTGCCGACCACGTATCCCATCGTGCCGCCGGCGAGGCCGCCGGCAGCGAAGATCATCCACTCGGCTTCGGTCACCGGGGCGCTCCACTCGTGTGGGATACCGACGTCGGATGTGTGACTGTCGGGTCCCGTAAGTCGGGCGGGGTGCGACACGCCGAACGACACGCCGGGCGGGTGACGAGTTCCCGTGCGCCGCGACGGCAGGTCGTCGCCCGCACACGAGTGGTGGCCTCGCCCGAGTCCTTCGTCTAGTCGGCCAGCGGTGCCTGCTCGGGGATGGCGACGCTGAGCAGCACGACGCTGTCCTCGTCCGCGTGCAGACTGTGCCGCCGGTCGGGGATCGGGGTGAACTCGTGCGCGCCCAGCTCGACGGTCTGGTCGCCCGCCAGCAGCCGCACGCGGCCGCGGAGGACCAGCAGGCTCGCCGGCCCCGGGCTCTCGTGCTCGCCGAGCTCGGCGCCGCCCAGCAGCGCGATCAGCGTCTGGCGGAGGCCGTCGACCGGGTGCGGCAGGGTGCTCGCTGCGCGGTGCGCCGATCCCCGGGCGGCGCGGTCGAGCAGTTCGGCGGAGAGCTGGTGCACGTCCACGGTGCTCATGCGCGCAGCCTAGGCACGTACGTCATGCCGTGACGTCGATCAGCACCTTGCCGACGGCGCCGTCCTGCACCGCCTGGTGGGCCTGCGCCGCCTGCTCGAGCGGGAAGACGTGCAGCGGCAGCCCGGTCTCCCTGCCCACGCGGACGGCTCCGTCGAGGACGGCGGCGTTCACGTCCTCGACGCCGATCTCCTTGGCCCGCGCCGGCTCGGTGTAGACGAGCACGAACTGCCAGCGCGCGTTCGGCGCCATCTGCAGCCGCACGGGGACGGTCACCTCGGCGCCGCCGTCGTCGGCGTACATCGCGACGGCGCCGTACCGGCCGATGACCTGGGCGTCGGTACCGGCGTTCACCGCGGCCGAGACCTCGACGATCGAGTCGACCCCGTCCGGGGCGACCTTGCGGACCTCGGTGACGACGTCCTGCCGGCGGTAGTCGACGACGTGGTCGGCCCCGGCCGCCGCGGCGAGCTGCGCCTTCTCGGGGCTGCTCACCGTGGCGATGACCGTCGCGTCGGCCCACCGGGCCAGCTGGATCGCGGCGTTGCCGACCGCGCCGGCGCCGCCCTGCACGAGGACCGTCCGGCCGGTCAGCGAGCCGGGGCCGATCCGGTCGGGCAGCGACTCGGCGACGGTGAGGCAGCGGTGCGCGGTGAGGAACGGGATGCCGAGCGAGGCGCCCAGCTCGAAGGCGGGCTCGGCGCCGAGCAGCACGGTCTGCCGCCCCGGGACGATGGTGAACTCGGCGGCCGTGCCCCAGGGGCGCTGCCACGCGGCCTCCCAGATCCAGACCCGCTCGCCGACCAGCACGGGATCGACGCCCTGGCCGACGGCGTCGATCGTGCCCGCGCCGTCCTGGTTCGGGACCTGTCCGTCCGGGCCGGGCTGGGCCTTCGACCGGGACTTCCAGTCGGTCGGGTTCACGCCGGAGAAGGCGACGCGGACGCGCACCTCGCCGGGGCCCGGATCCGGGATCGGCCGGTCCGTCAGCTGGAGGACGTCGGGACCACCGGGCTGGGTGTAGGAGACGGCGCGCACGGGTTCCTTCCTACCGCCGTGCACCGGCGGGGGCGCGATGAGTTCCGCCGGGTGGGCCGGTCCTCTCCGCGTGAGCACCTTCCCGCAGCCCCTGGACCTCGTCTTCACCGCGCCGATCGAGAAGGACGGCGCCTTCGCCACCTTCGTCACGGTGCCGGACTCGGCCGAAGCGCTCGGCACCCGGCGGGCGGTGAAGGTCGGGGGGACGGTCGACGGGCACGCGTTCGCCGCCACGCTGATGCCCTCGGGCGCCGGCCCGCACTGGCTGCCCCTCCGCGCCGCGCTCTGCAAGGCCACCGGGAAGTCCGCCGCCGGGGAGCAGGTGACGGTCGCACTGCGGGAGCGGTTCAGCTGAGGACGGCGGTCAGCCGGCCGGCGCGTCGTCGTCGGCCGGCCAGTCCGGCAGCGGCAGCCCGGCCAGCTCGAGCAGCTTCTCCACCGTCAGCTCGACGGACTCGTCAGCGGGCGGGGCGCCCTCCGGCGAGGCCAGGAGCCGCTGGACGTCCTCGGGGTCGACGTCGGCCTCCGCCGCCTCCTTCGCCCAGCGGGTGAAGCCCTCCGCCTCGGCGCGGGTGTCGACCGGGGTGCCGGCGCCGGGCTCCTCGAAGTAGATCCGCGGCTCGTAACCCAGGTAGAAGCGCCCGCCCGACGCGTCGGCCGCGCGGTAGTCGACCGTCGCGATGCGGCTGTCGTGGACGTCGACCAGGAGGAAGGGCACGGCGGTCGGCCCGCCGAAGGTCCACCGACCGTCGCTGTACGCGAGCTTCCCGAAGTACCCCACCGCCGGAGGCTAGCCGCCGCCGGATCAGCGCCAGGTGACGGTCTCGGGACGGCGGCCCAGCGTGCGCTCGACCTGCCGGGCCGCCTTCTCGTCCGCGTTCACGAGCACCGGGCGGGGCGTGCCGGCGAACAGCGGCAGGTCCGAGGGGCTGTCGCTGTAGACCGCCGTCCACGGCGGCGGATGACCCCGGTCGGTGAGCATGGACACCTTGGACTCGCCCATGGCCCGCCGCACGGGCACCGAGGCCTGCGAGCCGACGACGTCGAGGTGGCCGAGCCCGACGGCCGCCAGGAAGCCGCGGGCGAGCGTCTCCTCGCAGCCGGTGGCGACGACGACGGTCTCGCCGGCCCGCTCGTGGGCGCGCACGCACGCGATCGCCTCGGCGACGGCCGCCTCGGGCCTGACGGTGAGGACCTCCCGGTACGCGGCGGCGACGTCCTCGACGTCGGTGTCCCGCGAGCCCCCGACGGCCAGGCGGGTCATGAGCCGCGCGCCGAGCGGCCGCAGCTGCGGCAGCGCCGCGCCGACCAGCAGGACCGGCGAGGCGAGCAGGAGCGGCAGGGCCCGGCGCGGGGCCTGCCGGAGCCGCCCGTGCAGGAAGAGCGTCGACGCGTCCCCGCCGAGCAGCACCTTGTCCAGGTCGAAGACGACGGTCGGCTGCATGCCCGGGGAAGTACCGGCGTGAGGTGGGGGTGGAAACCTCAAGCGTGCCCGAGACCCGCGGCGCGGGCCCGTTCCTCGACCGTCCGGACGGCGGTCCGCAGATCCTCGAGGTGGCGTTGCACCGCGGTAGGCAGGGCCAGGACCTGCCGGCGCCAGGTCAGGTTGATGCACCCCACGACCCGGCCGTCGAGGCGGACGGGCATCGCGATCGACTCCCGGCCGTCGTCGACCTCCGCCCGGGGCCGGTCGTGGTCTCCGCCGAAGTCGGGCGCCCGGACGCCGTAGCCGCGCCGCCGCGTGGTCTCGACCATCCGGCGGACGGCGGCGTCGTCCCGGGCCAGCCGGTACGCGGGGTCCTTCCGGAGCCGCAGTCGCGCGAGCACCGCCTCCAGTTCCTGCTCGGGGCAGAAGGCCAGGTAGGCCCGTCCGGAGGCCGAGCCGAGCATGTTGACGCGGAACCCGTGCGGCCGCGGCGGGAGGCCGTCGAAGTAGGTCCGCGAGCTGTTGGTCTCCAGCGTCTCCATGTGGTCCAGCCGCGGGACCGAGATGATCGAGGGCCACTGCACCCGCTGGGAGAGCTCGCCGAGGACCGGTGAGGCGATCTCGACCAGCCACTCGCTGTCGTCGGACTCCCTCCGGCGCTGCAGGGTGTGGCTCGGCAGGAAGGCACCGTCCACCATCCGCTGCCAGACCAGGCCGTGCTGGTAGGCCGTGTAGAGGATGCGCGTCAGGGTCGGCTTCGGGATGCCGGTGGCCAGGTGGAGGTCGTGCAGGCTGGCCGCCCGCACGTCCTGCAGCACCTTGAGCACCTCGAGGCCGCGGCCCAGCGAGTCGATCGTCCTGACCCGGTACTCGCGCATGGTCCTCCCCGGTGAACTGCGGCTTTTCGCTGCGTGAAACGAGCGCTCGCGAGTGTTGCCCATCACACTCCCGCTGCGCCACTGTCTGCCCATGGCTTCGTCGGCGGCCGGCCCCGCCACCTCCTCGGCGGTCCGGGAGGGCGACCTGCTGTGGGCCCCGCCGCCGGAACGCGCGGAGCGGACACGCCTGGCAGAGTTCACCCGCTTCGCGGAGGCCCGCACCGGCCGGTCCCTGTCCGGCTACGCCGATCTCTGGACGTGGTCGGTCACCGAGCTGGAGGAGTTCTGGCAGGCGGTCTGGGACTTCTTCGAGGTCCGGTCGTCGGCACGGCACACCGCCGTCCTGGAGAGCCGGGAGATGCCCGGTGCCCGATGGTTCCCCGGCGCCCGGCTGAATTTCGCCGAGCACGTGCTCGCCCAGGAGCGACCCGGGCAGGCGGCGGTGCTGGCGGTCGGCGAGACCACGCCTTTGCGCGAGGTGCGCTGGGAGGAGTTCACCCGGCAGGTCCGTGCCGTCGCCACGCACCTGCGGAACCGGGGCGTCCGGCCGGGCGACCGGGTCGTCGCCTACCTCCCCAACGTGCCCGAGGCCGTCGTGGCGATGGTCGCGACCGCGAGCGTCGGCGCCGTCTGGGCCAGCTGCTCGCCGGACTTCGGGTCGCGAGGTGCGCTGGACCGGCTGGGCCAGCTGGAGCCGACGGTCCTCGTCGCCGCCGACGGCTACCGCTATGGCGGCAGAGACTTCGACCGCCGGGGCGAGGTCGCCGACCTCGTGGCCGGGCTGCCGAGCCTGCGGGAGGTCGTGCGGGTGCCCGTGCTCGGGCTGGACGCACCCGGATCGCCGTGGGACGACGTGCTGGCGGGCCCGTCCCCGACGGCCGCCGAGTTCGTCTGCGAGCAGGTGCCCTTCGACCATCCGCTGTGGGTGCTGTTCTCGTCCGGGACCACCGGCCTGCCCAAGGCGATCGTGCACGGGCACGGCGGGATCCTGCTCGAGCAGTTGAAGCTCCAAGCGTTCCACCTGGACCTGCGCCCGGGAGACCGCGGGTTCTTCTTCACCACCACCGGCTGGATGATGTGGAACTTCTGCGTCAGCATGCTCCTGCAGGGCATCGTGCCGGTGCTCTACGACGGCAACCCGTCGCACCCCGACGTCGACGTCCTCTGGCGCACCGCGCAGGACAGCCGGGCCCGCCTCTTCGGCGCCAGCCCGACGTTCGTCGAGCTGATGCAGAAGGCCGGCGTCATGCCGAAGGAACGGTTCGACCTCTCCGCGCTGGAGATCGTGATGCCGGCGGGCTCCCCGGTGTCGCCGGCGATCACGAAGTGGTTCTACGACGACGTCAAGGCTGACCTGTGGATCGCCACCGGCAGCGGCGGCACCGACTGCTGCACCGGCTTCGTCGGGGGCGTGCCGACACTGCCCGTCCGGGCGGGGGAGATCCAGGCGCGCTCGCTGGGGGTGGCGGCCGAGGCTTGGGACGACGCGGGGCATCCCGTCGTAGGCAAGGTGGGCGAGCTGGTGATCACCGCACCGATGCCGTCGATGCCGCTGTTCTTCTGGGGCGACGACGGCGCCCGCTACCGCGCCAGCTACTTCGAGACCTTCCCCGGCGTC
>DASQTE010000222.1:0-37934 GCA_035642035.1 Blastococcus sp. | reverse complement strand
CCGCTGCTCGACGACCCGGCCGACCTCTCCGCGCTGCGCGCCAAGGGCGCCGACGCCGACGAGCTGTTCAGCGACTTCGCATCCTGGGCCGAGGCCGGCGGGACGACGCTCTACCCGGCGCAGGAGGAGGCGCTGATCGAGCTGGTCAGCGGCGCGAACGTCGTCCTCGCGACACCGACCGGCTCGGGCAAGTCGCTGGTGGCCACCGGGGCGCAGTACGCGGCGCTGGCCGCGGGACGGCGCAGCTACTACACCGCCCCGATCAAGGCGCTGGTGAGCGAGAAGTTCTTCGCGCTGTGCGGCGTCTTCGGGGCGGCCAACGTCGGCATGCTGACCGGCGACGCGAGCGTCAACGCCGGGGCGCCGATCATCGCGTGCACCGCCGAGGTGCTGGCCAACATCGCCCTGCGGGAGGGGCCGGAGGCCGACATCGGCCTGGTGGTCATGGACGAGTTCCACTTCTACGGCGAGCCCGACCGCGGCTGGGCCTGGCAGGTGCCGCTGCTCGAGCTGCCGAGGGCCCAGTTCCTGCTGATGAGCGCCACCCTCGGCGACGTCACGTCGCTGCGCGAGGACCTCACCCGCCGCACCGGCCGGCCCACCGCACTGGTCGCCAACGCCGAGCGCCCGGTGCCCCTGCACCACTACTACGCGACGACGCCGATGCACGAGACCATCCAGGACCTGCTGGACACCAGGCAGGCGCCGGTCTACGTCGTCCACTTCACCCAGGCCTCCGCGCTGGAGCGGGCGCAGGCGCTGATGAGCGTCAACGTCTCCACGAAGGAGGAGAAGGCCGCGATCGCCGAGATGATCGGCGGCTTCCGGTTCTCCTCCGCCTTCGGGACGACGCTCTCCCGCCTGGTCCGCCACGGGATCGGCGTCCACCACGCGGGCATGCTGCCCAAGTACCGGCGGCTGATCGAGCAGCTAGCGCAGGCCGGGCTGCTCAAGGTCATCTGCGGCACCGACACCCTCGGCGTCGGCATCAACGTGCCGATCCGCACCGTCGTCTTCTCGGCGCTGTCCAAGTACGACGGCACCCGCACCCGCCTGCTCACCGCCCGCGAGTTCCACCAGATCGCCGGCCGGGCGGGGCGGGCCGGTTACGACACCGCCGGCACCGTCGTCGTCCAGGCGCCCGAGCACGAGGTCGAGAACCTCAAGCAGTTCGCGAAGGTCGCCGACGACCCGAAGAAGCGCCGCAAGCTCGTGCGCAAGAAGGTCCCCGACGGCATGGTGCCCTGGAGCGAGGCGACCCAGAAGCGGCTCATCGAGGCCCCGCCGGAGCCGCTGACCAGCAACATGCGGGTGTCGACGTCGATGATCCTCGACGTCGTCGACCGGCCCGGTGACCCGTTCGCCGCGATGCGCCGGCTGCTCACCGACAACCACGAGCCGCGGAAGAAGCAGCTGCAGCACATCCGCGAGGCGATCGGCATCGCGCGGTCGCTGCTGCAGGCCGGCGTCCTGGAGCGGCTGCCGGAACCGGAGCCGGACGGGCGCCGCTACGACCTCAAGATCGACCTGCCGCCGGACTTCGCGCTCAACCAGCCGCTGTCGACGTTCGCGCTGGCGGCGATCGACCTGCTCGACCCGGAGTCCGAGACGTACGCCCTCGACGTCGTCTCGGTCATCGAGGCGACGCTGGACGACCCGCGCCAGATCCTCGCCGCGCAGCTGAACAAGGCGAAGGGCGAGGCCGTCGCGCAGATGAAGGCCGAGGGCATCGAGTACGACGAGCGGATGGAGCTGCTCGAGGAGGTCAGCTACCCCAAGCCGCTCGAGGAGCTGCTCGGCCACGCCTACGAGGTCTACCGGCAGACCAACCCCTGGGCGGCGGACGCGCTGCTGTCGCCGAAGGCCGTCGTCCGGGAGATGTGGGAGCAGGCGTTCACCTTCCGCGAGTTCGTGTCGAACTACGGGCTGACCCGCTCCGAGGGCGCGGTGCTGCGCTACCTGTCCGACGCGTTCAAGGCCCTGCGGTCGGGGGTGCCGGCCTCCGCGCGCACCGAGGAGGTCACCGACATCGTCGAGTGGCTGGGCGAGCTGGTGCGCCAGGTCGACTCCTCACTGCTCGACGAGTGGGAGCAGCTGACCTCCCCCGACCAGCCGCTGGACGCGCCGGTGTCGGTGCCGGTCCGCCCGCGCCCGCTCACCGGCAACGTGCGCGCGTTCACGGCGATGGTGCGCAACGGGCTGTTCCGCCGTGTGGAGCTCGTCGCCCGGCGCCGCTGGTACGACCTCGGGGAGCTGGACGGCGGCTCCGGCTGGGACGCCGACCGGTGGGAGGAGGTCGTGCGGGCGTACTTCGCCGAGCACGACGAGCTGCGGACCGGCGCCGACGCCCGCGGACCGGCGCTGCTGATCATCGACCGCTCCGAGCCCGGCCTCTGGCGCGTGCGGCAGATCCTCGACGACCCGGCGGGCGACCACGACTGGGGCATCGACGTCGAGGTGGACCTGGAGGCCTCGGACGAGGAGGGCGCCGCCGTGCTGCGGGTCGTGGACGCCGGGCGCAAGGACTGAGGGCTCGGCGTTGACCCCGGGCGGCGCCGCCCGACAGGATCGAGCCGTGCCGACACCGGAGACCGCGCCCCGCACCGGGTACGCCCCGCTCGGCGACCTGCGGATGTACTACGAGATCCACGGCTCCGGCGGCACGCCCCTGCTCCTGCTGCACGGCGGCCTGTTCGACCTCGACCTGCAGTTCGGGCAGCTCATCCCGCGGCTGTCCGCCACGCGCCAGGTGATCGCCGCCGACCTCCAGGGCCACGGGCGGACCAACGACGTCGACCGGCCGCTCCGCAGCGCAGATCTGGCCGCCGACGTCGTCGGGCTGCTCCGGCACCTCGGTCTCGAGCAGGTGGACGTCTTCGGGTTCAGCGTGGGCGGCGCGGTGGCGCTGCACCTCGCCGTCGAGCACCCGGAGCTGGTGCGCCGGCTCGTCGTGTCGTCGGCGTCCTTCCACCCCGACGGGGACCGGCCCGAGAACAGCGAGGCGGTCGGCGCGATGACGGTCGACATGATCGCCGGCACCCCGATGGAGGAGGCGTACCGCGCCAAGTCGCCCCATCCCGACCGGCTGCAGGACCTGCTCGACAAGCTCGGGGCGTTCGACGACGGCGCCCCCGGCTGGTCCGACGCCGATATCGAGGGGATCGCCGCCCCGACCCTGATCACGGTCGGCGACTGCGACGCGGTGACCCTCGACCACGCCGTCCGGTTCCTCCGGCTGCGCGGCGGCGACGTCAACGGCGACTTCGTGGGCGTCCCGGCCTCGCAGCTGGCGGTGTTCCCGGGCACCACGCACTTCTTCGGGCTGGCGCGCACGGCGCTCGTCCTCGACGTGGTCACCACCTTCCTCGACGCCCCGACGCCCGGCGCCTGAGCGACACGCCGGAGCCCGGCGACGCGCCGAGGAATGCGTCCGGAGCCGTGCCGTCTGCCTCGCCCAGGCGGTCGCTGCGGCTCTACCCTCAGCGGTAGCGGCGCCTCCCCGTGCCGCTGGCGTCGGAGGACCCGATGACAGAGCGCCTGAAGCTGCCCCACCGCTCCGGCAACCGAGCCGCAGACAGGCGCGCGGCACGCCCGGAGCCCCGGGACCCCGTCGAGGAGCCGACCATCCTCGGCTTCCCGGCGGAGATCGTCGACGAGACCGCCCCGGCCGACATCCCGGCCGACGTCGGTCCGCCGGACGCCCCCGGGAGCGGAGCCGCACCCGCCGACTCGCCGTCCCGCCCGGCGCTGACCGTCGTCCGCCGGCCCGAGGCGTTCGGCGCCGGTGCGCTCGTGCTCGCCGGTGTCGCGGCCAACGTCAGCCTGTCCCTGTCCTGGTCGCCCGGCGAGGGACCCACCGGCCTGTCCCTGGTGCAGCGCGGCGCCGAGGCCCTCGACTCCGGCGTCGCGGCGTCCGTCCGCAGCGACGTCTGGGAGGCGCTCGTCGTCGTCCTGTGCGGGGGCCTCCTGGTGCTGCTCGGCTTCCTGCTCCTGATCCCGGCCCGTGCGCACCGGGTGGTCGGCCTGGTGGCGCTCGTCGTCTCGCTGGCCGCCACCGCGGCGGTCCTGTTCGTGGCGTCCGACGTCGGCTGGCGGGTCGAGGGCTTCGGTCCCGGGACGTGGTGCGCCGCCGCCGTCCCCGTGCTGGGGCTGCTCGGCTCGCTGAAGGCCATGCTCACGGCCCCGCGCGTGACGCTCGCCCCCAGCAGCACCGCGCCGTCCGACGTCGCGGTCTGAACCCGCCGGGACGGCCGGCCGGCGACCCGGCCGTCGGTCACACGGTCGTCGGTCACACGGTCGACAGCGGCGTGGCCCGGTCGGCCACGGCCTCCAGCAGCGCGAGGGCCGTCTCCCGCATCCGGCCCTCGACGTCGTGGGCGGGGTCGTAGGAGGCCAGCGTCGCCGACACGACCGGCACGCGCGCCGCCGCCAGGTCGAGAACGCGCACGACGTCGGCGGCCGAGAGCCCGTCGGGTGCGGCGTAGCCGTTCGCCGGCGCGATCGACGGGTCGTGGACGTCGAGGTCGACGTGGAAGTGCACCGCGTCCACCCGGCCGGCCAGGTCGTCCAGCGCCGCCGCCACGTCGGCCGGCCGCCGCGCCTGCTCGGGGCGCAGCCAGGTGAGGTCCGAGCGCTCGAGGACGTCCACCTGCGCGCTGCTGAGGTCGCGTGCCCCGACGAGGACGACGTCCCGTTCCGGCAGCGGCGTGAAGCCGGGCACGCGCGCCGCCAGGGCACGCCAGCACCGGCCCACCACGATGGCGAGGCCCTGCCCGTCGAGGAAGCCGGAGGTGTCCTCGTCGGGGGTGTTGAAGTCACCGTGGGCGTCCAGCCACAGCAGGCCGATCCGACGACCGGGGCCCGACAGCCCGGCGAGGACGCCGAGCGTCGTGTTGCAGTTGCCCGCGAGGAGGACCGGCACCTCCTCCGACGCCCGGCTCCGGGCGACGGCGTCCGCGACCAGCCGGTCCAGCTCGAAGGCGGTGGCGAGCTCCGCCTGCCAGCCCGGGGACGGGGCGAGGACCTGGGCGCGCACCACGTGCCCCCGCGCCCGCAGGCGGTCCACCGCGCCGGCCCGGTCGAGAGCGGTCGGCCCCGCACCCATGCGGGTGTCGGCGTGGCCGGAGTCGTAGGGGGCGATCAACAGCCGGACGGCCCGGCGTCCGTCGGGGGCATCCGTCATGGCGGCGATCCCACCACCGCCCCGGTCCGCGATCCACCGGCGTGCCCGACCGGAGGTCGATCCGGCAGCACCTTGCCCGGGTTCATCAGCCCCGCGGGATCGAGCAGGTCCTTGAGACCCCGCATGAGCTGCAGCGCCACCGGGTCCTTGTAGTCGGCCATCACGTCCCGCTTGGACTGGCCCAGCCCGTGCTCCGCGCTGATGCTGCCGTCGAAGGAGCTGGTCGAGTCGTAGACGATCCGCGCGAGCTCGTCGGCACGCGCACGGAACTCGTCGTCGTCGCCGCCGGCGGGCCCGCTCAGGTTGTAGTGCAGGTTCCCGTCCCCGATGTGCCCGTAGACGACGATGCGGATGCCCGGGACGGCCTCCTGCAGCGCCCGGTCGGTCCGCTCGACGAAGGCCGCGATGCTGCTCACCGGCACCGTGACGTCGTGCTTGAGGCTGGGGCCCTCGTGGTTCTGCGCCTCGGGGATCCCCTCGCGCAGCGCCCACAGGCCGGCGACCTGCGCCGAGCCCGACGCCACGACCGCGTCGAGGGCGAGACCCCGGTCGAACGCCTCGGTCAGCCCCGCTTCGAGCAATCCGCCGAGGCCGGCCTCGGGCAGGGTGTCGCCGAACTCCACCAGGGCGTACCACGGATGGGGGGTGGCGAAGGGGTCGCGGACGCCGGCGGCGTGACGGAGGACGAACTCGACGCTCCGCCGCGACATGATCTCGAACGCGGTCACCCGGTCGCCGCCCAGCGTGCGGCAGATCCCGATGAGGTCGACGGCGGCGGCGGGCGAGGGCAGCGCGACCCACGCCGTCGCCCGGCTCCGCAGCGCCGGGGACAGCTTGAGCACCGCCGCGGTGACGACGCCCAGCGTGCCCTCCGCCCCGATGAACAGGTGCTTGAGGTCGTAGCCGGTGTTGTCCTTCCGAAGCCCCCGCAGGCCGTCCCAGACGCGGCCGTCGGGCAGCACGACCTCCAGCCCGAGCGTCAGGTCGCGCATGGTGCCGTAGCGGAGCACCCCGGTGCCGCCGGCGTTGGTCGACAGGTTGCCCCCGATCGTGCAGCTGCCCTCGGCGCCGAGGGAGAGGGGGAACAGCCGGTCGACGGCCGCCGCGGCCTCCTGGACCTGCTGCAGCACCACCCCCGCCTCCACGGTGATCGTCTGGTTCTCCGGGTCCACCTCCCGGATGCGGCGCAGGCGCGTCAGCGAGAGCACGACCTGCCGGCCGGAGGAGTCGGGGACGGCGCCACCGCACAGCCCCGTGTTGCCGCCCTGGGGCACGAGCGCGACGCCGGCGTCCCGGCAGAGCGCCACGACGGCCGCGACCTCCTGCGTCGTCGAGGGCCGGACGACGACCGCCGCCCTCCCGCGGTAGGCGGCGCGCCAGTCGGTCAGGTACCCGGCCAGCTGGTCGGGATCGGTCACCAGGCCGGCCTCCCCGACCACGTCGCGGAGGCGGGCCGTGAGCTCGGCGGGCGTCATGCGGTGTCCTTCCCGGGCGCGCCGTCCTGGTCGAGCCCCAGGACGCGGCGCGCCTCGTGCGTGCGGGCGGTCAGGTCGTCGAGGTCGGGGCGACCTCCGGTGGCGGCCGACGGCGCGATCTCCCGCAGCCGGGGCGCCCACCCGGGCATCCGTCCCGGGAAGCTCGCCGCGAGCACGTCCACCATCGTCGCGGCCGCGGTCGACGCACCCGGCGAGGCGCCGAGGAGGGCCGCGAGCGATCCGCCCGCCGAGGTGACGATCTCCGTGCCGAAGCCCACCATCGCGCCGCGGCGCCGGCCGGGGCCTCCGGACATCTTCAGCACCTGCACCCGCTGCCCGGCCGTGACCAGCTCCCAGTCCTCGGACCGGGCCGCCGGCAGGAACGTGCGCAGCGCGGCCGTCCGCCCCCGCGACGTCTGGGCGACCTGCCGGACGAGGTAGGCCATGAGCGACCGGTTGTCCCGCGCCGACGCGGCGAGGACCGGCAGGTTGCCCGCCCGGACCGACCGCACCAGGTCGCTGCGGCGTCCCGTGCGGAGGAAGCGCGGCGAGAACGCGGCGAACGGTCCGAACATCAGGTACTCGCGCCCGTCGACCGTCCGGTGGTCGAGGTGCGGCACGGAGACCGACGGCGCTCCCGGGTCCGCGTGGCCGTAGACCTTGGCCCGGTGCGCGGCCACGAGGTCTGGCCGCGCGGTCCGCAGGAACTGCCCGCTGATGGGGAAGGCGCCGTACCGGCGCACCTCCGGGACGCCGGCCCGCTGCAGCAGCGGCAGCGTGCCGCCGCCCGCGCCGACGAAGACGAACGGCGCCCGCATGCGGCGCCGCGCCCCGGTGTCCCGGTCGCGCACGTCGAGGTGCCAGCCGCCGTCGCCCCGGTGCAGCGAGGTGACGTCGTGCCGCAGCCGCACGGTGCCGCCGCGCCCCTCGACCGCCGCGAGCAGCCGGCGGGTGAGGACGCCGAAGTCGACGTCCGTACCGCGCCCCGACCGGGTGACGGCGACGGCCTCGCCCTCCGGCCGGTCCCCGAACATCAGCGGCAGCCAGTCGCGGAGGACGGCCGGGTCGTCGCTGAACTCCGTGCCGGCGAACAGCGGGTGCCCGCGCAGCGCCTCGAAGCGGGCCCGCAGGTGCGCCACGCCCTCAGGCCCGCGGCCGAACCCGAGG
Organism: Blastococcus sp.; assembly: GCA_035642035.1. GTDB lineage: Bacteria > Actinomycetota > Actinomycetes > Mycobacteriales > Geodermatophilaceae > Blastococcus_B. The sequence goes on along the minus strand of DASQTE010000222.1, from coordinate 30,110 downwards.
TGCGGGACGGGGCGGACGAAGTCCCCGGGTGCGCCGAGGACGCCGTCCGCGGTGAGGTGCGCCCAGAACAGCAGCGAGGCGGAGAACTGCTCGCCGATCCGCACGGCCTGCGAGACGTCGACCGAGCCGTCGGGACGCCGGGGCGTGTAGTTGAACTCGCAGAGCCCCGCGTGGCCGGTGCCGGCGTTGTTCCAGGCGCTCGAGCTCTCCAGCCCGGCCCCGCCCAGGCGCTCGACGACGGCGATCCGCCAGCCGGGCTCGACCTCGCTCAGCAGCACCGCCAGCGTGGCGCTCATGACCCCGCCGCCGACGAGGACGGCGTCGAAGTCCTCGGCCTTGGTCCCGCCCCTCATCCGAGCACCACCGCGATGCCGACGAGGACCGGCACGGACGCAAGCGTGCTGAGCAGGATCACGTCGCGGGCCAGCAGGGTGCCGCGGTCGTAGGACGCGGCGTACACGAACACGTTCTGCGCCGTGGGCAGGGCGGAGGTGACCGTCACCGCCAGGAGCGCGACGCCGTCCAGGCCCGCTCCCCAGCGGCCGAGCGCGTAGGCGATCCCCGGCATCGCGACGTTCTTCAGGGCGACCGCGAGCCAGACCTGCCCGGCGAGCGCGCCGGCGGCCGGACGCGGGGCACCGTGCAGGGACATCCCGTAGGCCAGCAGCGCGGCCGGCACCGCCAGCGCCGCGATCAGCTCGACCGGTTCGAGCAGCAGCGCCGGCGGGTCCCAGCCGCTGGCGGCCAGGAGCAGGCCCAGCGCGCAGCCGATGACGACCGGGGTGCGCAGCGGCTGGAGCAGCAGCGACCGCCGGCTGCTCGCGGGCCCGTCCGCCCGCGAGCCGGCGAGCACCGCCAGCCCGACCGGCGCCATCACGAGGACCTGGAAGAGCAGCACCGGTGCGACGTAGGAGGCGTCGCCGAGGATGTACACCGACACCGGGATGCCGAGGTTGCCGGCGTTGACGTAGGAGGAGGACAGCGCCCCGGTCGCCAGCTCGGCCGGCGGCAGCCGCCACCGCCACCGGGCCAGGCCCGCGTACAGCAGGGCGACGAGCACCGCGCTGCCCGCCGTCCCGACGAGCGCGAAGGACAGGACGGCGTGGGTGTCGGCACCGCCCAGCGTGAGGAAGAGCAGCGCCGGGGTGGCCACGAAGAAGGACAGCCGCGAGAGGATGCCCGGCGCCTGGTGGCCCAGGATCCCGCTGCGCCCGACGATCCAGCCGACGGCGATCACCGCGGCCAGGGCGGCGAACCCGCCCAGCACACCGCTCACCGGGACAGTTCCGCCTCCACCGCGCGCACCAGCGTGGCGGCGCCGCCGGGCGCCTGGGGCAGGAAGAGGCTGGGCTCGGTGAGTTCCAGCTCCAGCACCACCGGCCGGCCGGCCGCGTCGTCCACGAGGTCGATCCGGGCGTAGAGCGGCGCCGGCCCGCCGCCCACCAGGCCCGGGACCGCGTCGAGGACCTGCTGGGCGAGCTCCTGCTGCGCCGCCGTCGCGGACGTCGGCCTCAGGTCGCCGCGGCTGTCCCGGTCCTGGCGGACGCCCTCGCCCCGCCCGAGCAGCGGGCCCTTGCGGACGGCGTGGGAGAACCGGCCGCCGATGAACAGCATGGCGGTCTCCCCCGCCTCGTCGACGCTGGCCAGGTAGGGCTGGAGCATCGCCGTGCGGCCAGCCGCCGTCAGCTGGGTGGCGTGGGCGAGGGCGTCTCCGGCGTCCGCCCAGCGCGCGGTGTCGCGCGACCCCGCGGAGACCGAGGGCTTGACCACCCACTCCCCCGCGTCCGGCAGCTCCCCGGCGTCGGTCGGGTCCCAGACCGTCGGCACCACGGGCAGCCCCGCCCGCTCGAGGTCGCGCAGGTAGGTCTTGTCGGTGTTCCAGCGCAGCACCTCGACCGGGTTGCGCAGCCGCGGCACCGACCCCGCCCAGCCCAGGAACTCCTCGAGCCGCCATGCGTAGTCCCAGCAGGAGCGGACGACGGCGAGGTCGTAGGCGGACCAGTCGACCGTCGCGTCGTCCCAGCGCACGAGGTCGACGCCGAGACCGGCGCCGGCCAGCGCGGCCGAGGCGATCGGCAGGTCGGGATCGACCCGGAGCCCGCGTTCGGAGCTGACCAGGGCGACCCGCTCAGCCACGGGCCAGCTGCAGCGTCCCGTCGATCCGGCGCGGGATGCCCTGGTAGCCGTCGGTCAGCTCCTCCGGCAGCACCTCCTGCGGGGCGCCCTGCCAGGTGACCGGGCGGAGGAAGCGGCGGATGGCGGTGGTGCCCACCGACGTGTGCTGGGAGTTCGTCGACGGCCACGGGCCGCCGTGGTGCTGGGCCCAGGAGACGGCGACACCCGTGGGGTAGGCGTCGTAGACCAGGCGCCCGGCGCGGGTGCGGAGCTCCTGCGAGACCGCGAGCGGCAGGTCGGTCTCGCCCTCGCCGCGCAGGACCGTCGCGGTCAGCGACGACGGCATCAGGCCCAGCGCCGAGAAGAGCGTCTTCTCGTCGTCGTAGCGGGCCACCACGGCGACCGGGCCGAAGCACTCCTCGGTCACCTCGGCGGGCAGCTCGGCCGCCGACGTCGTGAGCAGCAGCGGCGTGGCCTGGAAACCGGGGCCGGCGGGGTCGCTGCCCTGCGCCACGGTCTCGACACCCGGCAGGCCGGCCAGGTTCGACGAGATCCGCCCGAACGAGCCGGCGATGCCCTCGTTGAGCAGGGTCTGCGGCGCGGCGCCGCGGACTGCCTCGGCCATCGCGTCGACGACGGCGTCGCCCTCCGGTCCGGCCGGGACGAAGGCCAGTCCGGGCTTGGTGCAGAACTGCCCGGCCCCGAGGGTGAAGGACCCGACGAGCTCGCCGCCGATCCGGGCGCCCCGCTCGGCCGCGGCGCGCATCGTGACGACCACGGGGTTGAGGCTGGAGAGCTCGCCGTAGAACGGGATCGGGTCCGGTCGCTGCTCGATGATGGCCAGCAGTGCCTTGCCGCCGTTGACGGAGCCGGTGAAGCCCACGGCGCGGATCGCCGGGTGGGCCACCAGGTCGGCGCCGGCCTGCACGCCGTGCACGAGGCCGAGCGTGCCGTCCGGGGCGCCCGCCGCGCGGGCCGCCTCGACCATGACGTCGAAGACCAGCTGGGAGGTGGCCGGGTGCGAGCCGTGCGCCTTGACGACCACCGGCGAGCCCGCGGCCAGGGCCGAGGCCGTGTCGCCGCCGGGCACGGAGAAGGCGAGCGGGAAGTTGCTGGCACCGAAGACCGCGACCGGGCCGATCGGCACGAGCATGCGGCGCAGGTCGGGACGCGGGCCCATCGGGGTCGGACCGGCGTGGTCGATCGTCGCCTCGAGGTAGCTGCCCTCCTCCAAGACCTCCGCGAACAGCCGGAGCTGGTACTGGGTCCGGGTCAGCTCGCCGTTCAGCCGCGTCGTGCCGAGCCCGGTCTCCCGGTCGGCGACGGCGACGACGTCGTCCCGGCGGGCCTCGAGGGCGTCGGCCAGAGCGCGGAGCAGCCCGGCCCGGCCGGCGCGGCCCATCGCCTCGAGCGCCGGTGCCGCGGCGAGGGCCGCGGCGACGAGCCGGTCGACCTCCGCGCTGGTGGTCTCCTGCGCGACGACCTCGGCGGGCTCGCCGGTCCGGGGGTCGATGCTGACGACGTCCATGGGTTCCTCCGGGGTGTTCGGCGGGTCAGCGGGCGGCGTCGACGTGGACGCGGTCCACGGTCCAGGCGCGCGCCTGCTCGGTCAGCGTGACACCGAGGCCCGGACGGTCGGAGAGGTGCATCCGGCCGTCGCGGGTCTCGAGCCGCTCGTTGAAGAGGGGGTGCAGCCAGTCGAAGTGCTCGACCCATGGCTCGATCGGGTAGGCCGCGGCGAGGTGGACGTGGATCTCCATCGCGAAGTGCGGCGCCAGCCCGAGGTTGCGGTGCTCGGCCAGGGTCGCCAGCTTGAGGAACTGGGTGATGCCGCCGACGCGGGGGGCGTCGGGCTGCAGGATGTCGACCGCCCCCTGGCGGATGAGCTCGTAGTGCTCGGCGACGCTGGTGAGCATCTCGCCCGTCGCGATCGCCGTGTCCAGCGACCGGGCGAGCTGGGCGTGCCCCTCGGCGTCGTAGGCGTCGAGCGGCTCCTCGATCCAGACCAGGTCGAACTCCTCCAGCCGCCGGCCGACCCGCATGGCCGTCGACCGGTCCCACTGCTGGTTGGCGTCGACCATGAACGGCACCGCGTCACCGAGGTGCTCGCGCACGGCGCGCACCCGGCGCAGGTCCTCGGCGGAGTCCGGCAGCCCCACCTTGATCTTGATCCCGCCGACGCCGCTCTCCAGCGTCCGGGTGGCGTTGTCCTTGACCTGCTCGACCGATTCGTGCAGGAATCCGCCGGAGGTGTTGTAGCAGCGCACGGAGTCGCGGTGCGCCCCGAGCAGCTTGGCCAGCGGGAGGCCGGCCCGCTTGGCCTTGAGGTCCCACAGCGCCACGTCGATGGCCGCGATGGCCTGCGTCGAGGCCCCGCTGCGGCCCACCGAGGCGCCCGCCCAGACGAGCTTGGTCCACAGCCGCGCGATGTCGCTGGGGTCCTCGCCGATCAGGTCGGGGGCGATCTCGCGGGCGTGGGCGAACTGAGCCGGGCCGCCCGCCCGCTTGGAGTAGCTGAAGCCGACGCCCTCGAAGCCGCCCTCGGTGCGGATCTCGGCGAAGAGGAACGCGACCTCGGTCATCGGCCGCTGGCGGCCGGTGAAGACCTTGGCGTCGCTGATCGGGTTGGGCAGCGGGAGGGTGACCGAGGACAGCGTCACCGACTCGATCCGGTCGAGGACCGCCGCCGCCGGGGCGGGCGTCGCGGCGGGGAGCGTCGTGGTCATGCTTCCTCCAGAGGGGGTCACGTCAGCGGACCAGGCAGGGGCGCTTGGGGTCGAACTGCCAGCCCGGCACGAGGAACTGCATCGCGACGGCGTCGTCGCGGGCGCCGAGGCCGTGCTCCAGGTACAGCGCGTGGGCCGCGTCCAGGGCGTCTCGGTCGAGCTCGACACCGAGGCCGGGCGTCGTCGGGACCGCGATGGCGCCGCCCTCGATCCGCAGCGGCGACCGGGTGAGCGGCTGCCCGTCCTGCCAGATCCAGTGCGTGTCCAGCGCGGTGATGGCGCCCGGCGCGGCGGCGCCGACCTGGGTGAACATCGCCAGCGAGATGTCGAAGTGGTTGTTGGAGTGCGAGCCCCAGGTCAGCCCGAACTCGTGGCACAGCTGGGCGACGCGGACCGAGCCGCGCATCGTCCAGAAGTGCGGGTCGGCCAGCGGGATGTCGACGGCGTTCGAGCGGATCGCGTGGGCCATCTGCCGCCAGTCGGTGGCGATCATGTTCGTCGCCGTGGGCAGGCCGGTGACCCGCCGGAACTCGGCCATGGTCTCGCGGCCCGAGTAGCCGCCCTCCGGACCCACCGGGTCCTCGGCGTAGGCGAGCACGTCCCCCAGCCCGCGGCACAGCTCGATCGCCTCGGCCAGCAGCCACCCGCCGTTCGGGTCGAGGGTGATGCGGGCCTCCGGGAAGCGGGCGGCCAGTGCGCGCACGGCCTCGACCTCCTGCTCGCCGGGCAGTACCCCGCCCTTGAGCTTGAAGTCGGTGAAGCCGTAGCGGGCCTGCGCGGCCTCGGCCAGGGCGACGACCGCCTCGGGGGTCATGGCCGGCTCCCGGCGCAGCCGCTCCCAGTCGTCGGCCGGGTCGGCCTCGGCCAGGTACGGCAGGTCGGTCGTCGTGCGGTCCCCGACGTAGAAGAGGTAGCCGAGCATCGGGACGGTGTCGCGCTGCTGGCCCTCGCCGAGCAGCTCCGCCACCGGGACGCCGAGGTGCTGGCCGAGGAGGTCGAGGAGCGCGGACTCCAGCGCGGTGACCGCGTGGATCGTCGTCCGCAGGTCGAAGGTCTGCTGACCGCGCCCGCCGGCGTCACGGTCGGCGAAGGTGGCCGAGACCGACCGCAGCAGGCTGCCGAAGTGCGCCACAGGCTGTCCGGTGAGCAGCGCCCCGGCGTCCTCGATGGTGCGCCGGATCGCCTCGCCGCCCGGCACCTCGCCCAGGCCGGTGCGGCCCTCGGAGTCGGTGACGATCGCGATGTTGCGGGTGAAGAAGGGCCCGTGCGCGCCGCTGAGGTTCAGCAGCATGCTGTCGTGCCCCGCGACGGGCACCACCTCGACGGTGGCGACGGTGGGCGTCCGGCCGGTCATGCGGTCCTCCTGGGGGTCGGCACCGGGGTCAGGAGACCTTGGAGACCAGGGTCGTCAGCTCGCTGAGCTCGGCCTCGGTCAGGTCGGTGAGCGGCGGGCGCACCCGGCCGCCGTCGCGCCCCACGGCGGTCAGCCCGGCCTTGACGATGGACACCGCGTACCCGCGCTGCCGGTCGCGGATGTCGATGTAGGGGATCACGAAGTCGTTGAGCATCTGGTAGACCGCCACCCGGTCCTGGGCGCGCACGGCGGCGTAGAAGCGGAGCGCGAACTCGGGCAGGAAGTTGTACAGCGCCGAGGAGTACGTGCTCACCCCGAGCTGCAGGAGCGGGAGCGCGAACGTCTCCGCCGTCGGCAGGCCCCCGACGTAGATCAGCCGGTCGCCGACCTTGGCGTACGTACGGGTCATCTGCTCGATGTCGCCGATGCCGTCCTTGAGCCCGATCAGGCTGGGGTTGCGGTCGGCCACCTCGGCGACCGTGCTGTCGGTGAGCACGGCGTTGGCCCGGCTGTAGACGATGACGCCGAGGTCGGAGGCGCGGCACACGGCGCCGATGTGCTCGACGAGGCCGGCCTGGCTGGCCTCGGTGAGGTACGGGGGGAACAGCAGCAGCCCGGAGGCGCCGGCGGCCTGCGCCGCCTTCGCCTGGGCGACCGCCTGGGCGGTGCTGCCGGTGGCCGGGGCGAGCACCGGGACGCGGTCACCGGCCTCCTCCACCGCGATGCGCAGCACCCGGTCGATCTCCTCGGAGGTGAGGGAGAACCCCTCCCCCGTCCCGCCGGCGGCGAACAGGCCGGCGACGTCGAAGCTCGACTGCCAGGCGAGGTGCTCGCGGTAGCGCGCCTCGTCGACCCGGAGGTCCGCGTCGAAGTGCGTGACGGGGAAGGAGAGCAGGCCGGACTTCAGACGGTCGGCGAGAGCGTCGGGGGGCAACAGCGTCACGGAGATCAGTCCTCGGGTCCGACGGGGTCCGCGGTGCGTCCGGCGGCGGGGCGTCGGCGGCACGAGCGGTGGTCGGCGTCACCGTAGAAAGACCGGTCGATGCCTGTCCAAGAGTTGTTTCGCATCGAACGATGCCCTCTCGGCATCGCTTGCCTCAGAAGGCGACGGTGCTCCGCTCGAGGAGCTCCAGCACCCGGCGCAGCGCGGGGTTGCGCGACTCCCGCATCCAGAGCAGGTGCAGCTCGACCGGCTCCGGCACGGGGGTCTCCAGCCGGACGAACTCCACGCCCTCGATCGGCAGCCGGGCCGCGGACGCCGGCACGAACGCGATCCCGCGCCCGGCGGCCACGAGCCACAGCATGGTGAGGACCTGGCTCACGGTGTGGACGGCGTTCTGCGACGCGGTGGGCACCATGCTCACGACGAGGTCGTAGAAGTAGCGCGCCCGCGTCGGCGAGTGCATGACGACCGGCTCGGCCGCGAGGTCGGCGGCGACCGCGTCCCGCCCCAGCCCGAGCAGCCGGTGCCCCGCGGGGACGGCGACCAGCAGCGCCTCCCGGTGCAGGAGCCGGGAGCCGAACGTGTCCGCGTCGAAGGGCGGCCGGGCGAGACCCAGGTCGATCTCCTCGTTGAGGAGCGCGGCCACCTGCTCGCGGGTGACCATCTCGTGCAGGTCGAGCCCGATGTCGGGCAGCGCGCGCTCCACCTCGTCGAGGACCCGGCCGAGGGTGCCGTAGGTCGAGGCGGCCGTGAAGCCGATCCGCACGACGCCGTGCGACCCTGAGGACACCCGGCGGGCCAGTTCGGGCGCGGTGTCGGCGAGCGAGAGCAGCCGGCGCGCCTCGCCCAGGAACACCTCGCCGGCCGCGGTGAGGGTGACCCGGCGGTTGTCGCGCTCGAGCAGCTGGGCGCCCACGACGCGCTCGAGCTTCTGGATCTGGCGGCTCAGCGGGGGCTGGGTCATCTGCAGCCGGGCGGCTGCCCGGCCGAAGTGCAGCTCCTCGGCGACGGCCAGGAAACCGCGGAGCTGCTCCAACGTGAACGCCATGCTCGCAAGGTATCAACTCATGCTGCATTGATCTTGGACACGCATGGATTGGCCTCCATACGCTCCGCTGGTCCGGGCTCAGTGACGCCACTCACAGACGCCCTCCCGCTCGAAGAGGAGATCGACATGACCACCACCCACCGTGCGCGCCGCTGGGCGACGACCGGTGCCGGACTCGCTCTGGCCCTCTCCCTCGCCGCGTGCGGCGGCAACGTCGGCGGCGGTTCGGACGCCGAGGGCGAGGAGTTCCCGGGCGGTGACCCGATCACCATCTACGTCGGCCAGGACCCCGGCGGCAGCACCGACCTCATCGCCCGCGCGGCCGCCGAGGGCCTGTCCGACGACCTCGGGGTCCCGGTCACCGTGGAGAACAAGCCCGGCGCCAACGGCGCCCTGGCCGCCCAGGAGCTGGCCGGCGAGGAGGCCGACGGCCACACGCTGATGGTCTACAACGGCAGCCTGGCCTACATCACCCCGCTCGCGGTGGAGGAGGGCGAGGCGCCCGACATCGCCGACTACGACATCGTCACCGGCCTGTCGCTCGACGACTACGTCCTGGTCACCGCTCCGGGTTCCGGCTTCACGACCGTCGAGGACCTCGCCGCCGCCGGCCGACCGGTCACCTTCGGCACGACCGGCGTCGGCACCGGCAGCCAGCTCTCGCAGGAGCTGCTGTTCGCCCAGGCCGGCATCGACGCCACCGCCGTCCCCTTCGACGGCGGCTCGCCCACCCTGACCGCCGTGCTCGGTGGCCAGGTGGACGTCGGCTCCATCCAGCTCGGCGAGGCCATCGAGCAGATCGAGGCCGGTGAGCTCACCCCGATCGTCACGTTCGCCGAGGAGCGGCCGAGCTACCTGTCCGACGTCCCGACCGCCGTCGAGGCCGGGTACGACGTCCCGGTCCAGCAGTCGCGGGCCGTCTTCGCGCCGAAGGGGCTGCCGGAGGACGTCATGACCGCCCTGCGCGACGGGTTCACGGCGGCCTTCGAGGTGGAGGCGTACCAGCAGTTCAACGAGGACAACCAGCTCACCGCCTGGGAGGTCGACGGCGACGAGGTGCGCGAGACGTGGACGAGCAACCTCGAGGACTACACCGCCGTGGTCGAGGAGTTCGGCATCGACCTCGCCGGCGAGCAGTGAGCTCTGCGCGCGACGGGGCCCGGACCCCGGGGAGCCCCGGCGGCAGCAGTGCCGCCGGGGCCACCCCCGAGGGGGACGTCGTGACCACCCGCGCGGCCGAGACGACCCCCTCGACCCTGCACGACCTCGAAGAAGCGGTGCACCAGCTCGAGCACGACGCGGAGCACCGCCCGCCGCCGGCGGGGACGACGACGAACCTCGTCGTCGCGACGCTGGTGGTGGCATTGGGCGCTGCCGCGCTCGTCGGCTCGCTCTCGCTCGGGGCCGGGAGCGCCGGCAACCCCGGCTCGGGCACCTGGCCGCTGGTGCTGAGCATCGTGATCATCGTCCTGGGACTCGGTCTGGCGGCCACGGCCCGGACGACGTCGGACGCCGAGCGCTTCTCGCGCTCCTCCTGGCTGGTCCTGGCCGGCCTCGCGACGATGGTCGTCTTCGTCGCGCTGGTCTCGGTCATCGGCTTCGAGATCCCCGCGGCCCTGCTCGCCTTCGTCTGGCTCCGCTTCCTGGGCGGCGAGGGCTGGCGCACGTCGATCGTCACCAGCATCGGCGTCGTCGTCGCGTTCTACCTCATCTTCGTGGCGGCCCTCTCCGTCCCCATCCCGCACCTGTTCTGAGGAGCGTCTGAGTGGACCTCGCCCCGGTGCTCGACGGATTCACCGTCGTCCTGGAACCGACCAACCTGCTCTACTGCCTGATCGGCGTCGTCGTCGGCATGCTCGTCGGCGTGCTGCCCGGCCTCGGCCCGGCCGCCACCATCGCGATCCTGCTGCCGATCACCATCGGCATCGAGCCGGTGACCGCCATCATCATGCTGGCGGGCATCTTCTACGGCGCCCAGTATGGCGGGACGATCACCTCGGTCCTGCTCAAACTGCCCGGCGAGGCGTCGTCGGTCGTCACGGTCTTCGACGGCCACGCCCTGGCCCGCCAGGGCAAGGCCGGCACCGCCCTGGGCATCGCCGCGATCGGCTCGTTCGTCGGCGGCACCGTCTCGATCATCGCGCTGACGTTCCTGGCGCCCCTCGTCGCCGGCTTCGCCCTCGACTTCGGGCCGCCGGAGTACACCGCCCTCGCGCTGCTCGGCATCCTGCTGGTCGCCACGGTGAGCAGCGGCAGCCGGCTCAAGGCGGTCGTCGCGGCCTGCATCGGCCTGCTGCTGGCCACGGTCGGCCGCGACGCGTTCACCGGCGGCGAGCGGTTCACGTTCGGCAGCCTGAACCTCGCCGACGGCCTGGACTTCGTGCCGATCGCGATGGGCCTCTTCGGCCTCGGCGAGATCCTCTACAACCTGGAGGAGCGGCACACCGCGGCGCAGGCGCCGGCGAAGGTGGCCAACGTCTGGCCATCCCGCAAGGACCTGCGCCAGTCCTCCGGGGCGATCGGCCGGGGCTCGGTGCTGGGCTTCGTGCTCGGCATCCTGCCCGGCGGCGGCGCGACCCTGTCCTCGCTGGCCGCCTACGCCGTGGAGAAGAAGCGCTCCAAGACCCCCGAGCGCTTCGGCAACGGCGCCGTCGAGGGCGTCGCCGGTCCCGAGACGGCGAACAACGCCGCCGCGACGTCGTCCTTCATCCCGCTTCTGACGCTGGGCATCCCGGCGAACGCCACCATGGCCGTCATCTTCGGCGCCCTGCTGATCCAGGGGGTGAGCCCCGGTCCCCAGCTCGTCACCCAGGAGCCGGAGCTGTTCTGGGGCGTCGTCAACTCCATGTACATCGGCAACATCCTGCTGCTGATCATGAGCATCCCGCTGGTGGGTCTCTTCGTGAAGATCCTGCGGGTGCGGCCGGCGATCCTCGCCCCGATCACGGTGCTCATCACCCTGATCGGCGTCTACACGGTCAACAACAGCGTGTTCGACATCGTGCTGGTCATCGTCTTCGGCGTGCTCGGCTACCTGATGAAGAAGATCGGCTTCGACCCCGGCCCGCTGCTGCTGGCCTTCGTCCTCGGCACGCTCCTCGAGGACTCGCTGCGCCGCTCGCTGCTGATCTTCGACGGCGACGCCACCGGCTTCTTCACCCGGCCGATCTCGGGGACGCTGCTGGTGGTCTTCCTCCTGGTCGCGCTCGTCCCGATGATCCGTGCCGCGATGACCCGCCGGCCCACCGCCGCGCAGCAGAACGACACCTCGAAGGAGCTGGTATGACCGTCCTGGTCGGCTACGTGCCCACCCCGGAGGGCGACGCCGCGTTCGCCGCCGCCCTGCAGGAGGCCCGCCGCCGGGGCGAGCCGCTGGTGGTGCTCAACTCCCCGCGCGGCGGGGCGCCGGTCAGCGCCGACGTCGCCCCGGAGGACGCCGTCCGCCGGATGCACGAGCGCGCCGGGGCCGACGGGATCGCGCTGGACCTCCGGCAGAACGCGCACTCGGGCGACGCCGCCGACGAGGTGCTGCGGGTGGCGCAGGAGGTCGACGCCTCGGTGATCGTCATCGGCCTGCGCCGGCGCTCCCCCGTGGGGAAGCTGCTCATGGGCAGCAGCGCCCAGCGGATCCTCCTCGACGCCGACCGGCCGGTGCTCGCGGTCAAGCCGTGAGCCCGCGCCCGCCGGGAGCCCGGCGGGCGTGACCGGATAGACACGCCTCGTGCGGGCCGGCGCCCGTCCGCCGTGCCAGGCTCGACGGCGATGTCCGCATGACGGGGTGGGAGATGGTCGCGGTGGCCGCCGCCGGCTTCGCGGCCGGGGGCATCAACGCCGTCGTCGGGTCCGGCACCCTGGTCAGCTTCCCGGTGTTGCTCGCCGTCGGCCTGCCGCCGGTCCCCGCGACCATCAGCAACTCGCTCGGCCTCGTCGCCGGGAACCTGAGCAGCTCCATCGGCTACCGCCGCGAGCTGCGCGGCCAGCGGCGGCTGCTCCTGCGGCTCCTCCCCGCCTCGATCCTGGGCGCGCTCACCGGCGCCTTCCTGCTGCTGCACCTGCCGGCGTCGACGTTCGAGGCGGTCGTGCCGGTGCTCATCGGCGTCGCCGTCATGCTCGTCGCCCTCCAGCCGCTGCTGCAGCGGAGCCTGCCGGACCGGGCCGACGACGACGCACCGGTGCGTGGCGGGCGGCTGGCGGCGCTGTTCGCCGGCGCCTACGCCACGGGCACCTACGGGGGCTACTTCGCCGCCAGCCAGGGCGTCCTGCAGATCGGCATCTTCGGCCTGATCCTGCGCGAGTCGCTGCAGCGGCTGAACGCGATCAAGAACGTCCTCACCTTCACCGTGAACGCGGTCGCGGCCGCGGCCTACGTCGTGGTCGCCACCGACCGCGTCGACTGGGTCGCCGCCGGCCTGCTCGCCGTCGGCTCGCTGGTGGGGGGTTCGGTCGGCTCGCGGTACGGCCGCCGCCTGCCGTCGTGGCTCCTGCGGACGGCGATCGTCGTTCTGGGGGTCGTGGCCATCGTGGTGCTGGGGAACCGGTGAGCGTCTGGGAGTTCGGTCTTCTCGTGCTGGCCGGCATGGGGTCGGGCCTGATCGGCAGCATCGCCGGCCTGGCCTCGCTGATCAGCTACCCGGCGCTGCTGGCCGCCGGCCTGCCCCCGGTGACGGCGAACGTCACCAACACCGCCGCGCTGGTGCTCACCGGCGTCGGATCGGTGAGCGCCTCCCGGCCCGAGCTGAAGGGCCAGGGCCGCCGGCTCGTGCCGCTGGCCATCGCCGCCGCCCTGGGCGGGGCCGCGGGCGCGGCGCTGCTGCTGAGCACCCCCACCGAGGCCTTCGAGCGGATCGTGCCCTGGCTGATCGGCGGGGCGTCGCTGGCGATCCTGGTCCAGCGCCCGCTGCCCGAGCTGGCCCGGGAGGGCGCCCGCGCCCATGCCGGCCATCCGCACCGGGACCCGCGGTGGCTGCCGCTCGCGGTGTTCGCCATCGCGATCTACGGCGGCTACTTCGGGGCGGCCGCGGGCGTCGTCATCCTGGCGACCTTCCTGCTGACCACCGGCGAGGGGCTCCCCCGCAGCAACGCCATGCGCAACGTCGTCCTCGGGGTGGCCAACGCCACCGCCGCGATCGGGTTCGTGCTCTTCGCGTCCATCGCCTGGTCGGCCGCCCTGCCACTGGCCATCGGCCTGTTCCTCGGCTCGTTGGTCGGACCCCGCATCGTGCGACGGGCGCCCCAGACGGCGCTGCGGCGGATCATCGCCCTGGCCGGTCTGGGGCTCGCCGTCTACCTCGGCGTCGAGGCCTACACCTGAGTCAGCGGCTGACGTAGGCCGCCAGGAAGAGCACGAACCCGCTCGACAGGAGCAGCAGGCGTGCCGGCGTCAGCCCGTTGAGCAGGTTCGCGGTGGCCTCCACCCACTGCGGCCGGACGGCGGCGTCGCGGGCGCGCTGCCGCATGATCCGCACCTCGTCGGCCAGCAGCACACCGGCGCTCCCCAGCATCCCGAGCCCCAGGACGAGGAAGGCCAGCGCCAGCCGGTCCTCGAAGCTCTCCGCCGTCCCGGCCAGCACCGCCGCGGCGGTCCCGCCGAGCAGGAGACCCAGCAGCCCGCCGGCGACCGGCGCCCACGGACCCATCACGGTGAGCGGGCCACGGCGCGGCATGCGCGGCCGCGGCCGCACGGTCACCGGCGCGGTGGGCTGCGGTCCGGGCGCGACCTCGTCCTGCGGGGTCGGCCCCTCGGTCGCGGGCGCCCCGGCCGGTTCGGGCGCCGGGGTCCCGGGGACCTCGGCGGCGGACCGGACGACCGGGATCTCGGCGGTCCCCGTCCCGACGGACGTGCTTCCGTTGCGTTCACTCATGACTGATCACCTCACCCGCCACGCTAGGCGCAGCCGCCGCGCCTGCCCGGGACGCCGCCCCGGGCGGTCCGCGCACGCAGCGTGAGGGCACGCCGGGTACCACACCGGGGGACGCCGGTCCGCCCGGGCAGACTGGTCCGGTGATCAGCATCCGGGCCGCCGTGCCCGCCGACGGACCGCACCTGGTCGGGCTCGACCGCGCCACCTGGTCCGAGGAGTCCGCCGTCGTGCCGCTGTGGCCGGAGGACACCGACTTCTTCGAGCGCCGCTCGCCCGACGACGTGCTGGTCGCCGAGCAGGACGGCCGCGCCGTCGGCTACACGATCCTGGGCCGGCCGACCCCGCTGGAGTGCAACCGGCACGTGCTGCACGTCCAGGGGCTGACGGTCGACCCCGCCTGCCAACGGCAGGGCATCGGCCGGGCGCTGCTGGAGGCGGCCGTCGTGGAGGCCACGCGGCGGGGCGCCCGCAAGCTGGGCCTGCGGGTCCTGGGCGGCAACGCGAAGGCGCAGGCGCTGTACGCCGCCTGCGGGTTCGCGGTCGAGGGCGTGCTGCGCGAGGAGTTCCGGCTCGGCGGCCGCTACGTCGACGACGTCCTCATGGCCCGGCCGCTGACCTGAGTCAGCAGGTCGCGAGCAGCGACTGCAGCGCCTGGGACTCCGCAGGGGTCACCGACAGGGCGTAGGTGGACTTCACCGTGACCACCACGGTCGCGTACGAGCAGCCGTACGCGGGGTCCGACGGCACCCACTCGTCGGCGGTGGAGTCGCCCTTCGACGAGTTCTCCGACCGTGTCGTCGCCATGAGGTTGGCCAGGTCGTTGGCGAAGGCCTCGCGCCGGTCCTCCGGCCAGGCCGCCGCGCCCTGCACCCAGGCGGCGGCCAGCGGGACGACGTGGTCGACGGGCACCTCGGCCGCGGACGCCTTCTCGAACGGGACCGTCCGGCCGGTGTAGGGGTCGTCGAGCACCCCGGCGACCACCACGCAGCCCTGGGTGCCCTCGCGCACCTCGACCGCGGTGAGGTCGCGGTGCAGGACGTCGTTGCGCTGGTCGCAGCCGTTGCGGTCGACGTCGGACCAGGCCGGTCCGAAGACGCAGCCCTCCGCCTCGCCGCACCCGCGCTCGTAGCCGTCCAGAGCCGCCTTCTCGGCGACCGCGAGGCCGGCCAGCGCGGGAACGGCGGACACGGGGTCGAGCGTGCCGGCGGGGACGTCGCCCTGGCCCACCGACGCGGCCGGCTCGGGCGGGCCGGACTCGAGCCGCCACTCGACCTCGCAGCCGGTCAGCGCGAGGAGGACGGCGAGCAGGACGACGACGGCGGAGCGGGGCACTCCCAGACGCTACGAGCCGACCGGGCGCCCTCTCGGCGTGACACGCCACGATCACGCTGTGCAACCGGCTGGCGGCGTGTCGTCCCGACGTCTCGGCGGTTACGAGAAGGGCGCGTCCCGGCGCGGCGTAACCCCTTGCATCTTGAAGCGCATCGGAGTGACGTTCCGGCCCTGCGGGCGGCCGCTCCTCTGCCGCCGGCGGGCGGGCCGCAGGAGCGGTCCGGACGAGGCAACGGGGACAGTTGTGCACCCTCGGCGGCGGTACTCCCCTTCCGGGCACCGGCGTGCCCCCGTGCACGACGAGCGCGGCGAGAGCCGCTGCGCTGCCCCAGTCCAGGCGAACGGGTCGCTCCCGCAGGGTGGAGCGAACCCGCTGGCCGGTGCGCCGCGACGCGCGGTGTCCCGCTCTCCGTCATGCCATTTCCTGAGCAGACAGGATTCCTCCGATGCATGCCGAGCTGCCCATACATCCAGCTGACCGGCCGTGGTCCGACCACGGGCCCGGCTCCGCCCTCGGGAGCGCGAGGGGGTGCCGGCCGTGACCGTCATCACCGCTCCCCAGGCGTTCGACGAAGAGGACCTCTACGTCGATCTGCGGTCCTTCTTCGACCACCCGCTGTACCTCAAGTGCGAGGGCTTCAACTTCGCCGGCTCCATCAAGCTGAAGGCCGCCACCGAGATGGTGGAGGCCGCCGAGCGGGACGGGCTGCTCCGGCGGGACTCGATCATCATCGAGTCCTCGTCCGGGAACCTCGGGGTCGCGCTCAGCATCCTCGCCGCCAGCAAGGGCTACCGCTTCCTGTGCGTCACCGACTCCCGGTGCAACCTGCCGACCCGCCGGCTCATGGAGGCGCTGGGCAGCCAGGTGCACATCGTCACCGAGCCGGACCCGGTGGGCGGCCTGCTCGGTGCCCGGCTCGCGTACGTGCGGGCGGCCTGCCGGTCCGACGACCGGTACGTGTGGCTCAACCAGTACAGCAACCCGGGCAACTGGCAGGCGCACGCCCGCCGGACGGCGCCGGCGATCGCGGCCCACTTCCCGGACCTGGACGTGCTCTTCGTCGGGGCCGGCACCACCGGGACCCTCATGGGCTGCGCGCGCTTCTTCCGGAGCTGGCACCGGCCGGTGCTGGTCGTGGCGGTGGACGCGGTCGGCTCGGTGACCTTCGGCCACGCTCCGGCGCGCCGGATGATCCCCGGTCTCGGCACGAGCGTCCGGCCGCCGTTGCTCGACGAGTCCTACATCGACGACGTCGTGCACGTGGAGGAGGCCGACACCATCCGCGCCTGCCACCGCCTGGCCCGCCACGGCTTCCTGTTCGGCGGCTCGACCGGCACCGTCGTCAGCGGGGCGATGGCATGGCTCGACCGGCAGCACGCGCGGGAGCTCACCGCGGTGGCCATCGCGCCGGATCTCGGTGAGCGGTACCTCGACACCGTCTACCAGACGCACTGGGTGCAGGAGCTGTTCGGCGCCGGCACGCTGGCCGATCCGTCATCCCTCGACCCGTCCACCAACGGCAGGGCCCGGAGCGGCGACGCCGCGGGCACCCTGGTCCCCTGAGGCCGGCATGTCACTCGACCAGCAACTGCCGCCGACGGACGTCGACAGCCTGGGCCGCGGTGTCGCCGCGGCCGAGTGCGGCTACGCCGCCGCCCTGGCCGCCGTCCTGGCGGTCGACGAGGTGCCGGTGGACAGCCACTTCTTCGACGACCTGGGCGCCGACTCCATGCTGATGGCGCGGTTCTGCGCCAGGGTGCGGAAGGTCCCGGACCTGCCCGCCGTCTCCATGACCGACGTCTACCGCTTCCCTTCCGTGCGCGGGCTCGCCCGCGAGAAGGCCGCGTCGGTCTCGACGCCCGTCGAGGACGGCTTCGCCGAGGTGCTGGCCGGAGTCCTGGACGTGGACCGGGTCCCGGTCGACGCCCACTTCTTCGACGACCTGGGCGCCGACTCCATGTCGATGACCCGGTTCTGCGCCAAGGTCCGCAAGCGGGGCGACCTGCCCCCGGTCGCCATCACCGACGTCTACCGGCACCCGACGGTCGCATCCCTGGCGGCGGCGCTGGCCGTGACGGGGACCGCGGCCGCGCCGACCCCGCCCGAGCCGGTGGAAGCCGCGCCGGCGCAGGGCTCGGCCCGCGCCCGCAGCGTTCGGTACGTGGTCTGCGGCGCTGCCCAGGCGGCGACGTTCGTCGGGTACGCCTACGCCGCCGCACTCGGCTTCCAGCTCGGCTTCGACTGGATCTCCGAGGGCGACGGCCTGCTCTCCGACTACCTCCGCTCGGCCGCGGTCGGCAGCGCCTACTTCCTCGTGGTCTGCCTGTTCCCGGTCGTCGCCAAGTGGCTGCTCGTCGGCCGCTGGACGCCGCGGCGCTTCCCCGTCTGGGGCCTGGCGTACTACCGGTTCTGGGTGGTCAAGACCCTGGTCACGGCCAACCCGCTGGTGCTCTTCGCCGGCTCGCCGGTCTACCCGCTGTACCTCCGCATGCTGGGCGCCCGGATCGGCCGCGACGCCGTGATCCACTCCCGGCGGGTGCCGGTGTGCGCCGACCTGTTCACCGCCGGCCGGGACGCGGTGATCCGCAAGGACTCGTTCTTCCTGTGCTACCGCGCCCGCGCCGGCTGGATCGAGACGGGCCCGGTGACGCTGGGGGACGGCGTCCTGGTGAGCGAGATGACGGTGCTCGACATCGGGACGTCGATGGGGGACGGCGCCCAGCTGGGCCATGCGTCGTCGCTGCACGTCGGCCAGTCCGTGCCGGCCGGCGAGCACTGGGGCGGCTCACCGGCGGAGCGGACCGGCACCGAGTTCCTCCGGGTGCCCCCGCTCCCGCCCAGCCGCCGGCGGAAGGTCACCTACGCCGCGCTGCAGCTGCTCACCCTCGCCCTGGTGTACCTGCCGCTGTCGTTCGGGGCGCTGGCCACGCTGCTCGACGCGATCCCCTGGCTGGCCGCGCTGCTCGACCCCTCGCACGTCGTCTTCACGAGCTGGTCGTTCTACGGGACCGCCCTCGTCGTGTCGGCGGTCTTCTACTTCGGCTTCCTGTTCCTGCGGCTCGTCTCCGTGCTGACCGTTCCGCGGCTGCTGGACCGCTGGCTGCGCCCCGACCGGGTCTACCCGCTCTACGGGTGGCACTACGGCGTGCACCGCGCGCAGTCGCGCCTCTCCAACGACAAGTTCCTGACGGCTCTGTTCGGCGACAGCTCCTACATCGTCCCCTACCTCCGCGGCATCGGGTACCACCTCACCCCGGTCGTGCAGAGCGGGTCGAACTTCGGCACCGACGTGAAGCACGAGTCGCCGTTCCTGGTCACGGTGGGGACAGGCACGGTCTGCGCCAGCGAGCTCTCCCTGCTCAACGCGCACTACTCGAGCTCGTCGTTCCGGTTGACGCGGGCCACGATCGGTGCGCACAACTTCCTCGGCAACATGATCGCCTACCCGGCAGGCAGCCGGACCCGGGACAACTGCCTGCTGGCGACGAAGGTCATGGTGCCCGTCGACGGCCCGATCCGGGAGGACGTCGGTCTGCTGGGGTCGCCGAGCTTCGAGATCCCGCGCACGGTCGAGCGGGACAGCCACTTCGTGCAGAGGGCCCACGCGCCCGACGTCCCCCGACGGCTGGCGGCGAAGAACCGGCACAACCTCGCCACGATCGGCTTCTCGCTGCTCTCGCACTGGTTCTTCGCGTTCGTCACGTTCGTCGTCGGCTTCGTCACGGCGGACCTGTACCAGGCGTGGGGAGCGCGGGCCGTGGCGGCGAGCACGGTCTTCCTCCTCGTCTTCGTCGTCCTCTACTCCGTGCTGGTGGAACGCGC
This sequence comes from Blastococcus sp., assembly GCA_035642035.1. Taxonomy (GTDB): domain Bacteria; phylum Actinomycetota; class Actinomycetes; order Mycobacteriales; family Geodermatophilaceae; genus Blastococcus_B. The sequence goes on along the minus strand of DASQTE010000222.1, from coordinate 10,908 downwards.
CTCCACCGGCTTCCGCGGCCTGCGTCCCGCGTACTGCTCCATCTACGACAAGCAGTTCTGGCAGGTGGAACGGTTCTTCAAGCACACCGCCGACGCGATCATCGTGCTCAACGGGACGCCCTTCAAGGCGCCGGTCCTGCGGCTGCTCGGCATGCGGGTGGGCAAGCGGCTGTTCGACGACGGCTGCGGCTTCGCGGAGAAGAACCTCGTGTCGATCGGCGACGACGTCACGTTCAACCTCGGCAGCAACCTCCAGTGCCACTCGCAGGAGGACTACGCGTTCAAGTCCGACCGCATCGCGGTCGGTTCGCGCTGCACGGTCGGCGTCGGGGCGCTGGTCCACTACGGGACGTCCATCGGCGACGGCGCCGAGGTGGCCGCCGACGCGTTCCTCATGAAGGGCGAGGAGATGCCCGCGGACGCCCGCTGGGGCGGCAACCCCGCCCGCGACATGCGGCTGGAGGAGCCACGCCTGCCCGTGCCGCGGCAGCCGACGGCCGTGGGCGGACCCCGGCCCGCCGACGCGCGCCCGGCCACGGTGGCCCGACCTGCCTCCGGCGTGCGGGGCCGGCTGCGCGCGGCGCCGCGCCCACGCCGGGCCGCGGCGATGCGGAGAGGAGCCTCGGGATGACCGTCCTCGCCGACACCGACCGGGCGTTCTGGCGCGACGTGCTGCTCACGGGTGGGTTCTCCGGGGTCCCGCGCTGGACCCGCCGCCCCGTCCCTGGCGAGGGCCGGCTCGAGACCGCGCTGCCCGACGACGTCCCCGCCGCCCTGGGCAGGGTGGCCGGCGCGCTCGGGGTGCCTGTCTCGTCGTTGCTGCTGGCCGCCCACGCGCGGGTGCTCAGCGCGCTCACCGGCGAACGCGAGGTCGTCACCGGGTACGTCACCGGCAGCGACGCGACGCCGCTCCCCTGCCGGCTGGCGACCGGCGCGAGCTGGCGGGAGCTCGTGCTGACCGCGGCCGGCGCCGAGTCGGCCCTGCGCGAGCACTCCCCCTTCCCGGTCGACGACCTGCGCCGCGACCTGGACGTGCCGACGCAGTTCGAGGCGGTCGTCGACCCGGTCGGCGCGGCCGGCGACCTCCCCCCGGGCGCCGTCCTCGGCGTGGCGCTCGACCGGTCCGGGCCGTGGCTCCTGGAGCTCCGCTACCGCACCGACGCGCTGGACCGGATCGCCGCCGAGCGCGTCGCGGGCTACCACCGGGCCGCGCTCGTCCAGCTCGCGGCCGATCCGGACGCCGATCCGGCGACGCAGACCCTGCTGTCGGAGGACGAGCTGGCCGTCCAGCTCGACGGGCTGGCCGGTCCGCGGCACGAGCTCCCCGACCGCCGGGTGCACGAGCTGTTCGAGGCGCGGGCCGCCGCGCACCCGGACGCCGTCGCGGCGGTGCACGGGGACGACCGGCTGACGTACGGCGCGCTCGACGCGCGCGCCAACCGGCTGGCCCGGGCGCTGCTGGCCCGCGGGGTGCAGCGGGAGCAGATCGTCGCGGTGGTGACCGAGCGCAACCTCGACTGGATGACCGCCGTCCTGGCCATCTGGAAGGCCGGCGCCGCCTACCTCCCCCTCGAGCCGCACTTCCCGCCCGGGCGGATCGCCGCGGCCCTGGCGCGCGCGGACTGCCGGCTCGTGCTCACCGAGCACGGCAGCACCACGACGCTCGACCAGGCGCTGACCGGCCTGCCGGCCACCGGGACGCTGTTCCTGGACGCCGCCCTGGCCGAGGACCGTCCGGACGGACCGCTCGGCGTGCCGGTCGGCGCCGACCAGCTCGCCTACGTGCTGTTCACCTCCGGCTCCACCGGGGAGCCGAAGGGCGTCATGTGCGAGCACGCCGGGATGCTCAACCACGTCTACGCCAAGATCCTCGACCTCGGCATCGGCGAGGGCGAGGTCGTACCGCAGACCGGGCCGCAGTGCTTCGACATCTCGGTGTGGCAGCTGGTCGCGGCCCTGCTGGTCGGCGGCCGCAGCGTGATCGTCGACCCGGACGTCATCCTCGACGCCGAGCGGCTGGTCGACACCCTGGTGGAGAGCGGGGCCGGCGTGCTGCAGGCCGTGCCGTCCTACCTCGACGTCGTCCTCACCTACCTCGAGCAGCACCCGCGCGAGCTGCCGTCCCTGCACTGCGTCTCGCCGACGGGCGACTTCCTGAAGAAGGACCTCGTCGAGCGCTGGTTCGCCGCCCAGCCGGGCATCCCGCTGGTCAACACCTACGGGCTCACCGAGACCTCCGACGACGCCGTGCACGAGGTGATGCACCGCGTGCCCGACGGCGAGCGGATCCCGCTCGGCCGGCCGATCATCAACGTCCACGTCGACGTGGTCGACGAGCACGGCCGCCCCGTGCCGCTGGGCGCGCCGGGCCTGATCGTGTTCTCCGGGGTCTGCGTCGGGCGCGGGTACGTCAACGACCCCGAGCGCACCGCCCGCTCGTTCGGGCCGGACCCCAACCGGCCGGGCTCCCGGGTCTGCCGCACCGGCGACTACGGCCGGTGGCTGCCTGACTGGAAGCTGGACTTCCTCGGCCGCCGCGACGACCAGGTCAAGATCCGCGGCTTCCGCATCGAGATCGGCGAGATCGAGAACGCGCTGCTGCGCGCGGACGGGGTCCGGGACGGCGCGGTGGTGGTCGCCGACGGGGCGGACCGCAGCCGGCACCTGGTGGCCTTCTACACCGGGCCCGGACCGCTGCCGGCCGACGTCCTGCGGTCCGCCCTGGCCGCCACGCTGCCCGAGTACATGCTGCCGTCGACCTTCTCCTGGCGCGAGACGCTGCCGCTCACCGGCAACGGCAAGATCGACCGGACGACGCTGACCGCGCTCGCGGCGGACCTCGACCCGCTGGAGAAGGAGTTCGCGGCGCCGGCCACCCCGACGGAGCGACGCCTCGTGGCCGCGTGGGCGGCCGTCCTCGGCATCCCCGAGGACCGGATCGGCCGCCGGGACTCCTTCCTCGACCTGGGCGGCACCTCCCTGTCGGCGGTGAAGCTCGCCGTCGCCCTCGACCGCGCCGTGACACCCACGGACGTCGCCGGCCGCCCCGTGCTGGCCGACCTCGCCGAGCTCCTCGACGGAAGGACCTGACCATGCTGCCCTCGTCCACGTCCCTGCTCGACGTCGACCTCGTGCCCGGCCGACCGCCGGTGCTGCGGGTGGCCGGCGCCGGGGATCCGGCCGGGTGGGCGGACGAGCACCGCGCGGCGGTGCGGGCGGTCGTCGCCGAGCACGGCGCCGTGCTGGTGCGCGGCCTCGGGCTGCGCGACGCCGGACAGGCCGGTGCCGCGTTCCACCGGCTGGCCGACGTCCTGGTCCCGGAGCGGGAGGCCTTCGCCCCCCGGGAGGTCGTCGCCGACGGCGTGCACACCTCGACGAGGTGGCCGGCCGGTCAGCCGATGTGCATGCACCACGAGCTCAGCTACCTGCTCGACGTCCCTTCGCTGCTGCTCCTCGCCTGCCTGGTCGCGCCCGACGACGGCGGGTCGACCGGGCTGGCCGACGGCCCGAGCGTGCTCGAGGCGCTGCCCCCGGATCTGGTGGAGCGCTTCGAGCGGGAGGGCTGGCTGCTCGTGCGCAGCTACAACGACGAGATCGGGGCGCCGTGGACCGAGGCCTTCGGGACCACGGACCGGGCCGCCGTCGAGGCGTACTGCCGAGGGCAGGACATCGAGTTCGACTGGCAGCCCGACGGCGGCCTGCGCACCCGCCAGCGCCGGCCGGCCGTGGTGCGGCACCCGGGCACCGGCCGGCGCTGCTGGTTCAACCAGGTCGCCTTCCTCAACGAGTGGACGCTGGACCCCGAGGTCCGCGAGTACCTGCTCGACGTCTACGGCGCCGACGGGCTGCCCTTCACCACGCGCTTCGGCGACGGCGAGCCGATCGGCGAGGACGTGGTCGCGCAGCTCAACGAGGTCTACGCCGCGTGCACCGTGCGGGAGCCGTGGCAGGCCGGCGACCTGATGCTCGTCGACAACATCCGCACCGCGCACGACCGCGAGCCGTACACCGGTCCGCGGGAGGTGCTGGTCGGCCTGGGCGACCCGGTGCGACCGGCCGCCGGCGGAGCCGGGCGATGACCGCGGCGAAGGCCCTGGTCCCCCCGTTCGCGGTGATCCCCGGCGCCCAGGTCCAGGAGGTGCTGCAGGGGCGCGAGAAGGAACTGGTCGAGCTCGTCGAGGCCGTCTACCGGCTGCACGGTGCCCGCGACTCGGTGAACCCGCCCTCCTACTTCCTGCGCTTCCCCGACCGCCCGTCCGCGCGGATCATCGCGCTGCCGGCCTCGATCGGCGGACAGGTCCGGGTCGACGGGCTGAAGTGGATCTCCAGCTTCCCGGAGAACGTCGCGGTCGGGATCCCGCGCGCCTCCGCCGTGCTCATCCTCAACGACCACGACACCGGCTACCCCTTCGCCTGCCTCGAGAGCTCGGTCATCAGCGCCACGCGGACGGCGGCATCGGCCGCGGCGGCCGCCGACTGGCTGACCCGCTCCCGGCCCCGGCCGCTGCGCGTCGGCTTCATCGGCGTGGGGCTGATCGCCCGGTACGTGCACACCTTCCTGCGCGGCACCGGCTGGCACTTCGACGAGATCGGCGTCCACGACCTGTCCCCCGACAGCGCCGCCGGGTTCGCCGGCTACCTGGACCAGGCCGCGGCCGGTGCCCGGGTGACCGTGCACGACGGCCCGGAGGCGGTGATCCGCGGCAGCGACCTCGTCGTCTTCGCGACGGTGGCCGGCGCCCCGCACGTCCACGACCCCTCGTGGTTCGGGCACTCCCCCGTGGTCCTGCACGTCTCGCTGCGCGACCTGGCCCCGGAGATCCTGCTCGGCGCCGTCAACGTGGTCGACGACGTGGAGCACTGCCTCCGGGCGCAGACCTCACCGCACCTCGCCGAGCAGCTGAGCGGCTCCCGCGCGTTCGTCACCGGCACCCTGGACGACGTCATGGCGGGTCGGGTGGCCGTCCCGGCCGACCGGACGGTGGTGTTCTCCCCGTTCGGGCTCGGCGTGCTCGACCTCGCGGTCGGCAAGTTCGTCTACGACGAGGTGGCCCGCCGGCGCGAGCTGCACGTCGTCGACGGGTTCTTCTCCGAGCTGCGCCGATACGGATGACCGTCGTGGGGACGGTCACCGGCTCGGTGGAGCGGTCCGGCTGCGAGTGGCTGGTCTACGACTACCGGCCGACGCTGCTGCCTGCCGACCCCCCGGGCACGTTCACCATGTGGCGCTACCGCGACCTGCTCCCCGTCGCGGACGGCCCCGTCCGTTTCCCGCTGCCCGTCGGGGGGACACCGCTTCTCCCTGCCCCGGCGCTGCGGCAGGCCCTCGGGATGCCCAGGCTGTGGCTCAAGGACGAGACCCGTTCCCCGACCGCGTCCAACAAGGACCGGGCGACCGCCCTGGTCATCGAGGGCGGGCTGCGCCGCGGCGTGGACACGATCACCACCGCCTCCACCGGCAACGCCGCGGTGTCCACCGCCAACGGCGCCGCCGCCGCGGGGTTGCGGGCGGTCATCTTCGTCTCGCCGGACTGCCGTCCCGAGAAGCTCGCGATGATGACGCGGGCGGGCGCGCGGGTCTTCCAGGTGCCGGAGGGGTACGCCGCCGCGGTCGACCTCTCCCGCACCGCCGCGGCCGCGTTCGGCTGGCTGGACCGGAACACCGGTGTCAATCCCGTGACCCTGGAAGCGAAGAAGACCGTGGCGTTCGAGGTCTGGGAGCAGCTCGGCCGGGCCCTCCCCGACGCGATGGTCGTCCCGGTCGGCGACGGACCCACCCTGGCTGCCCTGGACAAGGGGTTCGACGAGCTGGTCCGCAGCCGCCTGACCGACCACGTGCCGCGGCTGATCGGCGTCCAGGCCGCCGCCTGCCAGCCGCTGGTGCGGGCGTGGCTCGGCATCCCCCCGGAGCCGCGGGAGCTGCACCCGGCCGGCACGGTCGCCGACGGCATCGCCGTGCTCCGCCCCGCGACCGGGGAGGCCGTGCTCGAGGCGGTGCGCCGCACCGGAGGCGGCATGGTCGCCGTGCCGGACGACGCGTTGCTGCGCGCGGTCGGCACCCTCGCCGCCCGCGCCGGTGTCCTGGCCGAACCGGCCGGCGCAGCCGCGCTGGCCGCTGTCGGCCCCGCCCTCGACCAGGGACTGCTGCAGCCGTCGGACACGGTGGTGCTGCTGGTCACCGGGCGGGGGGTGGGCACCCCGGCAGACACGCCGGACTCCGCCCCACCCGTGGTGGCGCGCGGGCTGGACGACGTCGAGCGCGCCCTGGCCGGCGCGGGAGGAGGGTGACCGTGCCGGCCGGGAGCGCCCCCGACGGCCCGGTCCCGCCCCTCGCCCCGGGCGTCTGCCAGGTCTGGTGGGCCCGTCCGGAGGACGTCCGCCCGGCGCACGACGCGCTGCTCGACGAGACGGACCTCCGACGGCGCGCGCGGCTGCGGAGCGCCGCCGATCGGCAGCGCTTCACGGCCGGCGCGGCGCTCGCCCGCCTGGTGCTCGGCGTGCACGCCGGCCGGCCGGGCAGGCAGCTGCGCATCGACCGCAGCTGTGCGCGCTGCGGCGCGCCGCACGGCAAGCCGTTCCTGACTGGGGTGCGCGACCTCTCCTTCTCGGTCTCGCACTCCACCGGCTGCGTCGTGGTGGCCGTCCGCCGGGGCGCGCCGGTCGGTGTCGACGTCGAAGAGGTCGTCCCGTGGACTGCGGCCGAGCTGGACGACGTCGCACTCCTGACCCTGGCCGCCGAGGAGAGGGCAGCCCTGTTCGACGCGCCGACCGGTGCCCGCGCCGCGGACTTCGCCACGTACTGGACGCGGAAGGAGGCCGCCCTCAAGGCGACCGGTGCCGGGCTGCTGGCACCGCTCGACGAGGTCGTCGTGTCACCACCGGCGTCCCCTCCGCGCGTGCTGCGGTGGGGCGGTCCCGACGGCGCGGCACCCCCGACCCTGGCCACCCTCCGGCCACCGGCCGGCTACGTCGCCGCGCTGGCGCTCGTCGACGCACCGGCGGACGTCGTCGAGGCGGACGCCGCCCCGCTGCTGGCTGCCCGCCCGGGGTGACGGACCCCGTCAGACCAGCCGGCGGCTGTCCTGGGCGACGACGCGCAGCCAGCGGTAGCCGTAGCCGTCCAGCGCGATGTCGGCGGTGCCCTTCTCGGAGACCGTCGTCGCCCCCGGCTGCAGCAGGTCGACCAGCCGGTGCGAGGAGTCGCAGCCCTCCAGCGTGATCGGCACCGTCCGGGGCTCCGGGCAGAGGTTGTGCACCGCGACGAGCGCGCCGTCGTCCCAGGTGCACAGGTGCGCCAGCACCTCCGGGAACGGCTGCTCCAGCACCCGGAAGCCGCCCCAGCCCAGCTCGGGCGACTCCCGGTACCGGCGGATCAGCAGCTTCATGAACGACAGCAGGGAGTCGGGGTCGTTGCGCTGGTCGGCCACGTTGACGTACTCGGGGGCGAAGCCGCCGCTGACGACGGGGCCGGGGAGCTTCCGGGGCTCGGCCGGCGAGAACCCGCCGTTGCGCCCGGAGGTCCACTGCATCGGCGTCCGGACGGCGAGCCGGCCCTCGGCGTCGAGGTCCTCCCCCATCCCGATCTCCTCGCCGTAGAACAGCACCGGGGTGCCGGGCAGGGAGAACAGCAGGCTGTAGACCATCCGGACCCGCCGCGGGTCGCCGTCCAGCATCGGCGGCAGCCGCCGGCGCAGCCCCCGCCCGTAGACCTGCATCCGCTCCTCGGGCCCGAAGGCGGCGAAGACCTCGGCCCGCTCGTCGTCGCTGAGCTTGTCGAGGGTGAGCTCGTCGTGGTTGCGCACGAAGGTGGCCCACTGCGAGTCGGGGTCCAGCGCCGGCCGTCCCTCGAGGGCGGTGGCGATCGGCCCGGCGTCGCCGCGGGCGAGCGCCAGGTAGAGCGCCTGCATGCCGATGAAGTCGAACTGCATGGTCAGCTCGTCGCCGTCGGTGCCGCCGAAGAACTCGAGCTGCTGCTCGTAGGGCAGGTTGACCTCCCCCAGCAGGACGCCGCTGCCCGACCGCCGGCCGACCAGCTGGCGCAGCGCGCGCAGGTAGTGGTGCGGGTCGGGGAGCGCCCCGCCGTCGGCGCCGGCCGTCTCGAGGAAGAACGGGACGGCGTCGACGCGGAAGCCCGACAGCCCGAGCTGCAGCCAGAAGCCCATGATCTTGGCGACCTCGTCGCGCACCCGGGGATTGGTCACGTTCAGGTCCGGCTGCTCCTTGTAGAACTTGTGCAGGTACCACTCCCCCGTCTTCTCCGACAGCGTCCAGATGCTGTCCTCCTGGTCGGGGAAGACGACCTGGTCGGAGGTGTCCGGTGGCGGGTCGGAGCGCCAGACGTAGAAGTCGCGGAACGGCGAGTCCTTCGACGCCTCGGCCGAGCGGAACCACGGGTGCTTGCGCGACGTGTGGTTGACCACGAGGTCGGCGATGACCCGCATCCCGCGGTCGTTCGCCGTCCGGATGACCTCGACCAGGTCGCCGTGCGTGCCCAGGCGCGGGTCGACGCCGTAGAAGTCGGTGATGTCGTAGCCGTCGTCCCGCTCGGCGGTCGGGTAGAAGGGCATCAGCCACAGGCAGGTGACGCCGAGGTCGGCCAGGTGGTCGATCCGCTGGGCCAGGCCCGCGAAGTCGCCGATGCCGTCGGCGTTCCAGTCCATGAACGTCTCGACGTCCAGGCAGTAGACGACGGCGTTCTTCCACCAGAGGTCCGCGGTGTCGGTGATCCTCATGCCGACAGCGCCACGGCCGGGGCCGTCACGCCCAGCTGCGGCAGCACGTGCTCGCCGAACGCGTCGAGGAAGGCGTGCTGCTCCTGGCCCACGTGGTGCAGGTAGATCTCGTCGAAGCCCAGGTCGGCGTACTCGGCCAGCCAGGCGGTGTGCTGCCCGAGGTCCGCCGAGACGTTCACCACCTCCGCGACGTCCTCCCGGGTGACGCGCTCGCTGGCGGCGTCGAACGCCTCGACGTGGTCGAGGTCCCAGCACACCGGCGGGGGGAAGACGTTGCTGCGCCACTGGTCGTAGGCGATCTCGGTGGCCCGGTCGGGGTCCGGGTCCCAGGAGAGGTGCACCTGGACGGCGAGCTTGCCGCGCCCGCCGGCGTCCCGGTAGGCGGCGATCATCTCCCGGAGCTTGTCGTGCGGCTGGTTGACCGTGACCAGGCCGTCGGCCCAGTCCGCACCGGTCCGGGCCGTCGCCACGCTCACCGCGGGGCAGACGAGCGCCGGCGGGACCTCGGGCAGGGTCCAGATCCGCGCGCGGTCGACGGTGACCAGGCCGTCGTGGCTGACCTCCTCGCCGGCCAGCAGGGCCCGGATGACGTCCACGCACTCGCGCAGCCGGGCGTCGCGCAGTTCCTTGCGCGGCCACCCCTGCCCGGTGATGTGCTCGTTCGACGCCTCGCCACTGCCGAGGGCCACCCAGAAGCGGCCCGGGAACATGGCGCCGAGGGTGGCGATCGCCTGGGCGATGATCGCCGGGTGGTACCGCTGGCCGGGCGCGTTGACCGCGCCGAACGGCAGCGACGTCGTGGCCAGGGCGGCCCCGAGGAACGACCAGCCGAACCCCGACTGGCCCTGGCGCGCGCTCCAGGGCGAGAAGTGGTCCGAGCTCATCGCCCCGGTGAAGCCCACCTCCTCGGCGTGCTGGACCGCTTTCAGCAGCTCGGCGGGGTGGACCTGCTCGTGCGAGTTGTGGAATCCGATCACCGGCATCCGTCATGCCTACCGGGGTCGGGGCGTCGCGGCCAGACGACCCGGAGCTGCCCGCGCCGACGACCGGCCCCGTAGGGCCAGGCAGAGGACCGTCCCGAGCACCGCCGGCCGGTCGATCCGGGCCGTCAGCCACCCCGGCGTCCCGGGCCGCCCGCGTCAGCGGGCGGCGAGGGCCAGCCGCGCGCCGAAGCCGACGAGCGTCGCGCCGGTGACGCAGTCGATCGCGCGGACGGTGCCCGGACGCCGCAGCCACCGGCCGAGCACCGAGGCGAGCCCGATGAGCAGCGCGAACCAGGCCACGGAGAGCACCGCGTGCACGCCGGCGAGCAGCAGCCCTCCCAGCAGCGGATCGCTCCCCGCGGGCAGGAACTGCGGCAGCAGCGCCGCGTAGAAGACGCCGACCTTCGGGTTGAGCAGGTTGGTCGTCAGGCCCAGCCGTGCCGCCCGCCACGCCGAGCCGCCGTCCGCACCCTCCGGCCGGGCCGTCGCGGGACCGGGGCGCAGCGACCGGACGAGCAGGCGGAGCCCGAACCACACGAGATAGGCCGCCCCCGCCCAGCGCAGCACGTCGTAGGCCAGTTGCGACGTCGCCAGGAGGGCCGAGACCCCGGCCGCCGCGGCGGCGCCCCACACGAACAGGCCGGCGACGATGCCGGCCGCGGTCGCGGACGCCTCGCGACGGCTACGGGTGAGCGCGGCGCGCAGCACCAGGGCGGTGTCGAGGCCCGGGGTCACCGTGAGCGCCCCGGCGACGACGGCGAATCCGAGCACGGCGGCGGTGACGGTCATGGGCACATCATCGCGGGCGCCTCCGGGACACTGGTCCAGTGCTGCCACCGCCCGGGACACCGGCGACCGATCTGCCGGTGCGCTCGGCCCTGCCGGCCCTGGCCGGTGCGCTGGGGTCCGGCGGCTCGGCCGTGCTCGTCGCGCCGCCGGGCACCGGCAAGACCACGCTCGTCCCGCTCGCCCTCGCCGGCACGCTGCCGGGGCGGATCGTGGTCGCCGAGCCGCGTCGCGTCGCCGCACGCGCCGCGGCACGGCGGATGGCGGCCCTCCTGGGCGAGGCCGCCGGCGGGCGGGTCGGGTACAGCGTCCGCGGGGACAGCCGGCGCAGCGCCGCGACCCGGATCGAGGTGGTGACGACCGGCCTGCTGGTCCGGCGGCTGCAGTCCGACCCGGAGCTCCGCGGC
>DASQTE010000221.1:0-2228 GCA_035642035.1 Blastococcus sp. | reverse complement strand
CCACGGGGACGAACAAGCCCACCACGCCCACGACGGCTCGGCCCTTGAGGATCGCGGCCAGCGCGAACACGAGGTTCCCCAGCACGACGGCGGCGAACGGCAGCTCGCCCGGCGCGTCGTCGCCGTCGAAGGGGTTGGCGCCGACGAGCAGCAGCAGGCCCACGACGAGGGCGATCAGCACGGCGTCGATCGAACTGCGGCCCTCGCGCGACCAGTAGACGTCCTCCAGGTGCAGCCACAGGGCGAACTCGTCGAGCGTCAGCGCCGCGCCCACGCCGAAGAGCACGGCGACGACGGAGCGCCAGGAGCCGGTCGGCGCGTAGGTCAGCAGGACGGTGCCGGTGCCGAGCAGCAGGAAGATGCCGTAGACCTCGTGGTGCAGGTGGACGCCCCCGACGCTCGCGTCGTGGAAGGGTCCCCTGCCGCTCCGGATGGCGCGGGTGACGAATCGGGTGATCAGGAAGGTCAGCAGGTAGGCCCCGACCATCCACGCGACGACGGCGCGACGGCCGGTCAGCTCCGGGACGAGCTCCAGGTCGATGCCCACGTCGTTCCCCTCGGCTCGGGTGGGCCGATGGTCGCGCCGGTGTCAAGGCCGCCCGGGGACGACGTCCTCCACCGGCCGGTTCGTCACGCCGCCGAACCGCAGCGACAGGATCCGCCCGGAGGTGTCCCGCTCGAACCGGATCGGCTCGCCGGCGGGTCCGAAGCCGGGCTGCGCGGCGACCCGCAGGGTGCCGGCGTCCACCACCTCGAGCTCCTCGATGCCGGGGAGCGGATCGGTGAGCGTGGGCCGGACGAGGACGAGCCGACCGCCCAGCTCGGCGATGTCGACGACGCCCCAGAGGCTGGCGAACCGGCCGGTGAACGACGCCAGGGGAGGGGCGCCGGCGGGCGGGCCGGGCAGCACGGCGCGCGGCTCCAACGCGACGTCGACGAGCTTGACCAGGCCGGTCACCAGGTCCTCGGCCGGTCCGTCGACGGCGTTGGTCAGCACGCTGACGACGAGCTTCCCGACCGGGTCCAGCAGGGTCAGCGTGATGTGCCCGGGCCAGCCGCCGCTGTGGCCCACGAGCTGCCGCTCGCCGACGGTCTGCAGTCCCATGCCGACGCCGTACCGGCCGACCTCGGTGCCGTACGCCGTCACGACCGACTCCAGCCGCTGCATCAGCCGCTTCGAGTCGTCGGTGAGCAGGCGGTCGTCGCCGAGGAAGTGCGCCGACCCGAAGACGCAGAGGTCCTCGGCGGTCGAGTGGAACCCGGTCGCCGGGGCCATCGCACCGGTCGCGACGTGCCGGATCGTCCGCCGGCTGGTGGCGCCGAGCAGCAGCCCGGTGTGGCCGGCCGCGTACTCGCCCGCGCGCGCCGGGTCGTGGTCCGCCCCGGTGCGGGCGAGCCCCCGCGGCTCGAGGACCGACGTGCGCAGGTGCTCGGCGTACGGGGTCCCGGTGGCCGACTCGACGGCGAGGCCCACCAGCGCGTAGCCCACGTTGGAGCACTTGAAGTGCTCGTTGCGGGCGTGGACGACGCCGGCGCGCAGCACCTCGCCGAGCACGCCGTCCCGGTCGGGGAACGGCTGCTCCAGTTGCCAGAAGTCCGCGTTCCCGCCGTCGCGGACGACGCCGGCCTGGTGGCCCAGCAGCTCCCGGACCGTGACCGCCGCGAGGGGCGAGCCCCCCGCCCGCAGCTCGGTCACCCAGTCGCCGATCGGGTCGTCCAGCCGCATCCGTCCCGCCTCGACGAGCTGCAGGACCGCCGTCGCGGTGAACGTCTTCGAGTGCGAGGCGATCGGGAAGAGGTGCTCGTTCGTCCCGGCGTCCCGGCGACCGCGTCGGCCACGCCGACGGCGGCGGACAGCACGAGCTCGTCCCCGGAGCGGATGGCCACCTGCACGCCCGGCACGCGGCGGTGCGCCGCCTGCGCCTCCACCCACGACCGCAGGTACCCGGCGGCGGCGCGGACGGTCGCGGTCTGGTCGGTCACGGGCGAGAAGCCTAGGGAACGGGCGGCGGTCTGGACGTGGCGGCGACCAGCGGGTACACCCGCGGGGTGACGACGTCCCTGGCGGATCTGGACATGCCCGTGGTGCTGCCCCGCTGGGTCTCCTCCGGGGCGGTCGAGGTCGTGGCATCGAGCCGGGGACGGGTCGACGGCGGCCCCGAGTACTGGGACGACGTGAGCCTCGGGCCGCTGGGGCACCGCGGCGGGCCGCGCCCGTGGACCGTGCG
>DASQTE010000220.1:0-3353 GCA_035642035.1 Blastococcus sp. | reverse complement strand
CCGGAGATCGCCGACGGCACGCCGATCGCGGTGGCCGTCAACGGGACGATCGGGGCGGTCACCCGGGCCGGTTTCGCCGACAAGCAGGGCCGCCGGTTCGCGGCGCTGGTGCGCGACGAGAAGCTGTTCGTGCCCGGCGAGAACCGCCTGGAGCTCTACGCGGTGACCGCGGACGGCCAGGTCCGGATCGCGGTCCGGTGACGTATCCCTCAGGCCGGGGTGGGCGGCGGCCGGCCGCGACCGTTTACGGTTTACCCGAAGGTATGACCTGCCGGCGCTGAAGCGAGGATCCCGATGACCGAAGTGAAGCTCGAACACCCGGACGGCCAGCTCACGCTGCCGGTGCGCCCGACCGTGGAGGGCCCGCCCGGTCTCGAGATCGGCAACCTGCTCAAGGACACCGGCCACGTCACCTACGACCCCGGCTACGTCAACACGGCCAACTGCACGTCGGGGATCACCTTCATCGACGGCGACGAGGGCATCCTGCGCTACCGCGGCTACCCGATCGACCAGCTGGCCGAGAGGTCCACCTTCCTCGAGGTCTGCTACCTGCTGATCTACGGCGAGCTGCCCACCGCCGAGCAGCTCGAGGCGTTCACCCAGCGGCTGAGCCGGCACACGCTGCTGCACGAGGACTTCCGCCGGTTCTTCCAGGCGTTCCCGCGCGACGCGCACCCGATGCCGGTGCTCTCCTCCGCGGTCAGCGCGCTGTCCACCTTCTACCAGGACAGCCTCGACCCGTTCGACACCGACCAGGTGGAGATCTCGACGGTGCGGCTGCTCGCCAAGGTGCCGACGATCGCGTCGTACGCGTTCAAGCAGTCGATCGGCCAGCCGATGCTCTACCCGGACAACAGCCTCGGGTACGTCGAGAACTTCCTGCGCATGACGTTCGGGGTGCCGGCGACCGACTACGAGGTCGACCCGGTCATGGCCAAGGCCCTCGACATGCTGTTCATCCTGCACGCCGACCACGAGCAGAACTGCTCCACCTCGACCGTGCGGCTGGTCGGCTCGGCCAACGCCAACCTGTTCGTCTCGGTCTCCGCCGGCGTCAACGCGCTGATGGGCCCACTGCACGGCGGTGCCAACCAGGCCGTGCTGGAGATGCTCGGCGACATCCGCCGCGACGGCGGCGACGTGCGCCGGTTCGTGCAGCGGGTCAAGGACAAGGAGCCGGGCGTCAAGCTGATGGGCTTCGGCCACCGGGTCTACAAGAACTACGATCCCCGCGCCGCGATCGTGAAGTCCACCGCCGACACCGTCCTCGACAAGCTGGGCGGCCAGAGCGAGCTGCTGGACCTCGCCCGTCAGCTCGAGGAGATCGCGCTCAAGGACGAGTACTTCATCCAGCGCAAGCTCTACCCGAACGTCGACTTCTACACCGGGCTGATCTACCGGGCGATGGGCTTCCCCACCCGGATGTTCACGGTGCTGTTCGCGCTCGGCCGGCTCCCCGGCTGGATCGCGCAGTGGCGGGAGATGATCGCCGACCCGTCGACGAAGATCGGCCGCCCCCGGCAGCTGTACACCGGCGCGACCGAGCGGAACTTCGTGCCCCTCGACCAGCGCTGATCTGCGGCAGCCTCCCGGGCCGGGCAGCCCTCCTCCGTGGAGGTGCTGTCCGGCCCTATCCCTGTCCGGGCGGCCCGCACCCCTACGGTGGGTGCGCCCGCACCCCGAGGACACGCAGCCCAGGAGGACCGCCCATGGCCGAGCCGCCCGGCGACGACGTCCTGGTCGTGCCCCCGATCCCCCTGGCCAGCGGCAGCGTGCTGGAGCCGGCGGACGACGGCCCGCCGATCCGCATCACCAAGGTCGAGGTCGTCGTCTCCACCGAGGACGGCGGCGAGCTCCGCATCCCCCTGACGCACCGGCACGGCGCCTGGTGGGCCCCCTGACCGGATGACCCCGTCCGGGTCACCGACGCCGTCCTCCCACGAGGTTCACCCTCACCCGCAGGGGTGACTTCGCCTCACCCCGCGTTCAGCGCACCCCCTCGGCACGTCGATACGAGGCCATCAGGCTCCGGCTGCACCCGCAGCCCGGGCAGGCCACGCGACGACGAGACCGCCGGGGGACGCTGCAGTGCCTGCACCACGCACGTCCGCCCGTCCGGGCAGCACCGCCCGTCCGGCCATCACCGCGCGCGAGGCCCAGGCGCTGCGCGAGGCCCTCGCCCTGCGGTCGCTGGTCGCCGCCGGTCAGCCCCTCACGCCGGCGCAGGCCGCGGCGGTCCGCACGGCGGCCGCCGTCGTCCGCACCGCAACGGGCACCGCACGCCGTCCGGCCGCGAAGCGCTCGACCACCCGCCGGCAGCCGGCCCGACCGGCCGGGCGGACGGGCTCGTCCTGGTCCGCCCGCCTGCGGGTGGTCGCCCTGAGCACCCTGCTCCTGCCCGCCGTGGCCGCCCTGGTGCTGCCCGGCGGCGAGGACGGTGCCGGCGGTCCCCTGGACACCACCGCGCTCGCGCTGACCGCGCAGAGCTCGCTGCTGCAGGATGCCGGCCGCTACCGCGAGCTCGAGCAGGAGGTCGCCCGCGCCCGGACGGAGCTCGAGCAGGCCCGCGACCGGGAGCAGGCGGCCCTCGCCGAGGTCCGGGCCCAGCAGCGCACCGTCGGCTCCACCGCCGCCGCCCTGTACCGGGCCACGGCCCAGGAGCGCTTCCCCCTGCTCGGCCTGAGCGTGCAGGACGCCGAGGCCACGTCCGGCGCCCTCCTCGGGCAGTCGCTGGCCGACCGCGCCGACCGGGCCCTCACCGGGGACATCGTCCGTGCCGAGCGCAGCAGCGCCTCCCTCGCCGTCGCGACCGACCGGGTGGCGCAGGCCGAGTCCGCCGTCGAGGCGGCCCGCGACCGTGCCGACGTCGTCCTGGCGACCGTGCGGTCGGCCGTCGACGACCTGACCCCGGAGATCACATCCGCGCTCGCCGGGCTGGGCTCGGTGCTGGCGACCGGGCCCCAGCAGGAGCGCAACCAGGCGGCCGTGCAGCGCTGGCAGGGCTACCTCGCCCGGCTCGCCGCGGCCGGCATCGAACCGCCCGCCGCGGGCGACATCGCCGACCACGGAAACCTGCCGTCGGGCTTCTCCCCGGCACTCGACGACGCCGGGCAGCCGATCCCCGGCGTCGTCTGGGCCGTCGTGGACAGCAGCCCCGTCACGGTGCTGCCCGCCGAGACCGTGGCCGCCGTCAGCAACGCCCTCTCGCAGCTGGGCAAGCCGTTCGTCCCGGGCGCCACCGGCCCCGACACCTACGACTGCGGCGGCTTCACCGCGACCTCGTGGCTGCTGGCCGGCTACGCCGTCCCGGCGACCCCGCAGGACCAGTGGACGACCGGCGCCGCCGTGCC
>DASQTE010000219.1:0-3585 GCA_035642035.1 Blastococcus sp. | reverse complement strand
CTCCTGGGCGGCCTGCTTCGCCGGCTCGAGGAGCGTGTCCTTGTGCTCCTTGACGGCGGACTCGGCCTGCTGGGCCAGCTGCTTCTCCTTCTCCGACGCCGGCAGGAGGCTCGAGACGAGCCAGCCGACACCGAAGGCGATCAGGCCCGCGGCCAGGGGGTTGCCCTGCGCCTGCCGGATCACGGTGTCGGGGGCCTGCTGGACGGCGCCCACCGCGGTGGAGGCAGCGTTCGACACGCTGTCCGCCGCGCTGGAGGCCGCTCCCTGGACGGAACCGGCGGCGTTGGACGCCAGGCCCTGCGCCTGGGAGGTGGTCTCGTGAGCACTGCCCATGACCTTCTCCTTGAGGTTGGTCATCCGTCCCTTGGCCGCGGTCACGCGACGGTCCACGACGCGGGCCGGGTTCACCTTCTCGTTGAGGGCGTCGACGTCGTAGCTGAGCTCGCGCCGCGTGTCCTCGATCTGCCGCCGGATGACGTCCGGGTCACTGGTGGTCATTGGTGCGCCTCCTTGGGTGTCAGTTGGGCTTCAGGGCGCCGGGGACCTGCTGCAGGGTCTCCACGGTCCGCTCGGGCTTGGGGTTGACCTGCCGGAACTTCTTCTTGCCCATCGCGTACGCCACGGCGCCGATGACGCCCCAGATGACCGCGACGATGAGCGCGGCGAGGCCGATGTCCATGACGTTGGCCAGCGCCCACCAGAGGGCGAACGAGAGGAACAGCAGGACCATGTAGCCGGCGAAGCCGGCGGCGCCGAACATGCCCGCGCCCTGGCCGGCCTTCTTGGCCTCGGCCTTGACCTCCACCTTGGCCAGCTCGAGCTCCTGGCGCATGAGGACGGAGAGGTCCTTGGTCACCTCACCGATCAGCTGCCCGACCGAGGTGCCCTCGACGTCGGGACGTCCGGCCTCGGTCGTCGGCGTCCCGATGTTGCCGCTGTAGTCGGCGGCGTAGTTCTGGGCGTTCGGGTCCGCATAGCCCTGGGGCGCCCCGGCGTAGCCCTGCGGCGCGCCGGCCGGGGTCGCCCCGGAGTAGGGGGTGCTCATGCCTCAGCCCACCCCACCGGGACGGCGGGCCGGGTCGTCCCAGCCGGCCGGGCTGGCCGGCGGCACCATGCTGCCCTCGGGCGGCACCGTGCCGTACGGCGGCGGCGGGAGCGGAGCGCCGCCGGTGGCCGCGCCGGTGCCGGCATAGGTGCCCGTCGTCGGCGCCACGTACTCCGTGGCCGGGGCGGAGTAGTCGGAGTAGGTCGGCGCAGGGTCGACGTAGTTCGACTGCGGGGTGTAGCCGCTGGTCGAGCTCGTGTCGCTGTGTACGGCCTTGACACCGCTGGTCAGCCGCCCGGCGAGCACGCCGGCTGCGGCGGCACCGAGCAGGAACAGGCCCGGCTTGCGACGGGCGAAGCTGCGGACGTCGTCCAGCAGCTGGGCCGGCTCGCGGTTCTGCAGCATGGAGGCGAAGTTCTCGACCGAGCTGGAGGCCTGCTGGAGCAGGTCCCGCGCCGGGCCGGGGGCACCCTGGCTGCTGCCGTCGGCGAGGCCGCGCAGCTCCTGGGCGAGGGAGGACAGGCCCTGGCCTGCCTTCTGCTGCTGGGTGACGACCTGGTCCTTGACCTGGCTGCGCCCCTGCTCGAGCAGGTCCTTGGCCTGGCGCTGGGTTTCCTGGGCGACCTGCTTGGCCTGGTCGGTCGCGACGGAGGCGACCTGGCTACCGGCCTGCGCGGCGGTCTGGCCGACGTTCTTGGCCTCGCCCACCGCGACGTCCTTGGCCTCCCGGGCCTTCTCGGTGGCCGGCTTGTCGGTGGACGTGGGCGACGTCGCCCCCGTCGCGGGGGGCGGGAATGGGGCATCGATGCTGTGAGTCATCGGTCCTCCTCGGCAGTGTTCATGGTCGGGTGGTGCGCTACCCCCACGCCGTTCCGCGACACCTGCCATCACTGGCAGAGTGCTGGGAACGGGGGCTTTCCGACCGGCGCATCCATGCGTCACGGGCGGGCGGGGAGGAAGTTGGCGGCACGGCGGAAGCCGCGCCGATCCCTGCCTCCGGAGGGGAACGCCGCAGGGGGCTGTTACCCCCGCTGCACCGCGATCGAAACGGGAACGATCATTCCGGTGCCCAGGGGAACCGGGGCGGACGGCGCTCGGCGAAGGCCGTCACCCCCTCGGCGAGCTCGCCGGCGGCGATCGTCCGCCGGTACCAGCCGCCGGCCACCGCCTCGCCGTCCCCGCCGGTGGAGAGGTCGGCCACGACCTCCTTGGTCGCCCGCTGGGACAGCGCCGAGCGGCTCGCCAGGACGTCGGCGAAGCGGCTGACCTCGTCCTCCAACTCCGCGGCCGGCACCACCTGGTCGACGAGGCCGGTCCGCAGCGCGGTGGCGGCGTCGAGCAGCTCGCCGCTGAACAGCAGATATTTCGTCGTCGCGGGGCCGACCAGGTCGATCAGCGCCTTCGTGGACGACGGCGTGTAGACGATGCCCACCTTCGCCGGGGTGACCCCGAAGACGGCGGTCGGATCGGCGAAGCGCAGGTCGCAGGAGGCGGCGATCTCGACGCCCCCGCCGATGCAATGGCCGCGGATCATGGCGACGGTCGGCTTCGGGAAGTCCCTCAGGGCGGCCTGCGCGGCCAGGTTGTCGCGCCGGACGTCGGCCATCGGGTCGGCCGGGTCGGCGCCCCCGAGCAGGTCGGAGATGTCGGCCCCGGCGCAGAAGCTGTCACCCGATCCGGTGACGACGAGGACGCGGACGTCGGGGTCGCCGGCCAGCGGGTCGAGGACGTCCGGCAGCGCGGCCCACATGCCCGCCGTCATCGCGTTGCGCTTCTCGGGCCGGTCGATGGTCAGGACGGCCACATGGCCATCGCGGGACACCACGAGCCCGTCCCCCGTGCAGGAGCCCGACGCGAGCTTGCGAGTGTTGGGGGGCACGGGGGTCCTTCCTCAGCCGAGGTCGTCCGTGCCGAACGTGTCGCAGACGCGCGGGTCGCCCGACTCGTAGCCGGCCATGAACCACTTCTGCCGCTGCTCCGACGACCCGTGGGTGAAGGCGTCCTGGTCCACGGTGCCGCCGCCCAGGTTCTCCTGGATGAAGTCGTCACCGATGCGGGAGGCGGCGTCGAGGGCCCGGTCGATGTCGTCCTGGGTGATCTCAGCGATCAGCGGTGCCCCGGACTCGTCGGGGACCGTCTCGGCGTGGTTGGCCCACGTCCCGGCGTAGCAGTCGGCCTGCAGCTCCAGGCGCACGGTGCCGCTGGTCGGGCCGGTCTCGCCCGGCGTCACCTGCCGGTTGGCGCCGAGCAGGTTCTGCACGTGGTGGCCGTACTCGTGCGCGATCACGTAGGCGTTGACGAACAGCCCGCCCTCCGCGCCGAACTGCGACTGGAGCTGGTCGAAGAACGACAGGTCGATGTACACGAGCCGGTCGGCCGGGCAGTAGAACGGCCCCGAGCCGCTGGTGGCGCCACCGCACGCGGTCTGCACCTGGCCCTCGAAGAAGACGGTGTCGGTGGGCTGGTACCGGTCGCCGAGCGCCTGCGACCAGAACGTCTGGATGGAGTCGACGTCGGCGGCGACGGCGCAGTCGACGGAG
>DASQTE010000218.1:0-5108 GCA_035642035.1 Blastococcus sp. | reverse complement strand
GAGGGGGAGGACGGCGGCGGCGTGCTCGGCGAGACCGACCAGCGCCCAGCCGTGCACGACCTGGGCGGTGACGATGCCGGGGTGCTCGGGCGGCAGGAGCTCGAGCGCCTTCTCCGCCAGCTCACGGGCCTCGGCGAAGTGCGGGGTGGCCGACTCGGGAACGCCGTCGTCCAGCAGCCCCTCGCCCAGCTCGGCGCACAGCTCGCCCAGGCAGGTCGCCGTGGTGGCGACCAGGACGTCGGGGTCGCCGTCGTCCGGGCCGAGAGTGCCGGGGTCGGCGGCGGCGGTGATCGCGGCCTCGTGCGCCCGCCGCTGGTAGTCCAGGGCCAGCGGCATGAGCTCGAGGTCGGCCAGCACCCCGGCGAGGGTGCCGAGCGTGTCGACCAGCAGGGCGCTGGGCGGCAGCACCGGGTCGAGCAGGCTCGCGGCCTCGACCGCCTCGTCCATGGCGGCGTCGATCCGCCGGGAGAGGAGCTCGATGCGCGCGTGCCGGGCCAGTCCGGCGGCGCGCTGCAGGTCGTCGTCGGTGGCGTCGAAGGCGGCCTTGGCCGAGCGGACGAGCGCGATCGCCAGCGCGGCGCGGGAGGCCGACTCGGCACGGGGGTCGCCGTCGTCGTCGCCGTCGATGAGCTTCCCGACGCCGGCGTGCAGGTCGAGGGACTCCTCCTCGGAGGAGTCGCCGGTGACCGGGTCGCCGACCAGCGTGAACCCGGCGACCCGGAGCCGGCGGACGAGCAGCTCGGCCCGCAGGGTGTCGGCCCAGGCCTTGCCGAGCGGGACGGGGGCGCCGTCGGGCACGTCGGCAGCCGGGTCCGCGACGTAGGGCGAGGGCTGGTGGTCGACGTCGGCAAGCAGTTCCTCGGCGTCGTCGAGTTGCCAGTTGGCCAACGCAGCGGTCACCCGATGATGCAGAGCTCCGGGCGGCACGAGCGCACTGTGCACCGCGTCCGTGCCGCTGTCGAGCACGTGTTCGGGAACGCGCCGTCCCCAGTCCGACGCGTCCCACGCGTCCCAGGCGGAGCGGGTCACGTCTCCGCCTCGTCGTCCCCGGTGGGCATGACCCCCGGCGCGCGGACGCGGTTGCGGCCGCTGCGCTTGGCCGAGAAGAGGTTGAGGTCGGCGGAGTCGAACAGCGCCCGCCAGCCCACCACGGTGGCCGGCTCGCCGTCGTCGGCGACCGCTGGTGCGGTGGCGACGCCGATGCTCACGGTGACCGGGCCGGGGATGAGGTCGGACCAGTCGGCGGCCGCGACGGCCGCCCGCAGGCGCTCCATGACGACGACGGCCTGCGCCTCGGTCGCCGTCGGCAGGACGACGAGGAACTCGTCGCCGGCCCAGCGGTAGACCTCGTCGCCGGTGCGGCTGTGCTCCCGCAGCAGGTCGGCCACCCGGCGCAGGACGGCGTCCCCGTGGGTGTGCGACGCCTCGTCGTTGACCTTCTTGAACCGGTCGACGTCGACGACGGCGAGCGAGAGCGGCTCCTCGCCCAGGCGCATCGCGCCCAGCCGGCGTTCGGCGCTGCGCCGGTTCCCCAGCCCGGTGAGCGGGTCCTCGAGGGCGTGCCGGCGGAGCAGCGCGGCCTGCCGCTCGGCCTCGCGGAGCCTGCTGCGGCGGACGAACATCTCCGCCCACATCTCGCGGCCGCGAGAGTGGGCCCGGCCGGTGTCGGCGCGGTAGGCCTCCAGCCAGTGCAGGGCCTCGCCGGGCCGGCCGAGCGCGGCGGAGTTCTGGCCGAGCTCCAGCAGGCACTGGCGGTAGCGGCGGCGGTCGCCGGAGGCGACGAAGCAGCCCGCGGAGTCGACCAGCAGCTCGATCGCCTCCTCGCCGTACTCCTCGTCGTCGTCGCGCTGGGCGATGCGGACGAGCAGGCGGGCGAGCACCAGGTCGGTGTAGCCGCGCAGCCAGAGGCCGCCGCTCTCCTGGACGCGGCGGCGGACCCGGCGCAGCGGCCCGAGCGCGGTGTCCAGCTCGTCGGTGCAGGTCATGGCCCAGGCCTGGACGACGTCGAGCAGGTCGGCGTCGGCCGGGTCGGGCTCCCAGGCCATCTCGCGGGCCTCGGTCGCCTGCGCGATGGCGACGGCGGCCAGCGCGCGGGCGCGCTCGGCGTCCCCGCGGCGGCGCAGCGTCTGGGCGAGCTCGGCGTGCTGCTGGGCCGACAGCTGGAGCATCTGCCACTGGTCGGCGAGGTCGGGCAGGACCGCGGCGATGCGGTGGCCGCGGCCGGCGTGGGAGACGGCCAGCTCCTCGAGGTCGAGCCCCGACAGGGACAGCGACAGCCAGCGGTGCGCCTGGTGCAGGGCCCGGGTGGGCTCGCCGGCGTTGGGGCCCTCGGTCAGCAGGCTGGCGTCGACGGCGAGGAGCATCGCGGCGTCGAAGTGGTCGGCGGTCACCTCGACGTGCGCGAGGTAGGCCAGCGTCAACGCGGTGTCGGCCGAGGGCGGGCACTTGTCCAGCGCCTCGCGCGCGGCGGCGACGGCCTCGACGGCCGCCTCCGGGTCGCTCTCGATGAGGGCCCGCCGGGCGGCGAGGGTGTGCCGCCAGGCCGTCCACCGCGGCTCGGACGACTCGGCGAGGGTGACGTCCGCGTCGTCCAGCAGGGTGAGGAAGGCGGTGGAGTCCTCGCGGGAGCTGGCGTCCAGGAGACGCCAGAGCGCGGCCGCCAGGTCGCCGGAGGCGACGCGGGACGGGCTAGGGGTCACGCATCCCTCCACTGACGGGTCGGGCCAGCCTGGGTGCGGGCCGGATCTGTCCGTGACGACGCAGTTCCCCCGGGTCGGGACACGCCCCTACCCGCCCGCACTACCCTCGTCGGATGCCCGGGATGCACCCCAGAACAGGTCCGACGCGGTTCGCCTACCTCGGGCCCGAGGGTACCTTCGCCGAAGCAGCCCTCAGCACCGCCATTGCCTCCTCTGAGGGAGTCCGGTACCCCCAGCCGAGTGTCCCCGCGGCCCTGGCCGCCGTCCGGACGGGCGACGCGGACGCCGCGCTGGTCCCGATGGAGAACTCCGTCGAGGGTTCGGTGCCCGCCACGATGGATGGGCTGGCCGACGGCGAGCCCCTCGTGATCAGCCGCGAGGTCTTCCTCGACGTCACGTTCGTGCTGGCCGTCCGGCCCGGGACCGAGCTGTCCGGGGTGCGCTCGGTGGCCAGCCATCCGCACGCCCTGGCGCAGACCGCGGGCCGGCTGGCCGAGCTCCTGCCCGACGTCGTCCCGCTGCCGGTGTCCTCCACCGCGGGAGCCGCCGAGGCGGTGGCGGCGGGGGAGTACGACGCCGCCGTCTGCGCGCCCATCGCCGCCGAGCGCTACGGGCTGGCGCCCCTGGTCGGTGACATCGCGGACAACCCCGGCGCGGTGACCCGCTTCGTCATGGTCGAGCCGGCCGGCACGCTGCCCGCGCCCACCGGCAACGACAAGACCTCGCTGGTCGTCGTGGTGGAGGACCGGACCGGCGCCCTGCTCGACGTGCTCCGGGAGTTCGCCGTCCGCGACATCTCGCTGATCCGGATCGAGTCCCGGCCCATCCGCGAGCGGAAGTGGGTGTACTCGTTCTCCCTGGACTGCGAGGGGCACGTCGCCGACCGCCGGGTGGGGGAGGCGCTGGCGGCGCTGCACCGCGTGTGCGAGGACGTGCGGTTCCTCGGCTCCTACCCGCGGGCCGACGGGCGGGAGAACCGGCCGGTGCCGCCGATGGCCGCCGACCCCGCCTTCACGGAGGCCGAGGAGTGGCTCGCCAGGATCCGCGGCTGACCGTCTAGTCGCGGGCGCGCAGGTGCTCGACGACGCGGGTGGTGACCGGGACGTCGACCCCGTGCCGCTCGGCCGCCCGCAGCACCGCGCCGCCGATCGCGTCCAGCTCGGTCTCGTGCCCGGCGGCGGTGTCCCGCTGCAGCGACGACGTCATCCCGGCCGGCACGGTGGCCATGAACTCGAGGGTCGCGGCGGCGTCGGCCTGCGCACCCTCCGCCCGGGCGACCGCCGCCACCTCCTCGACGAGCGCGCGCAGGTCGTCCGGGAGCTGCTCTCGGACGGCGCCCAGCGGTGCGTCGAGGGTGGTGGTCAGCAGTGCCACCGGCGCGAGGAAGGCCAGCTTGTCCCAGAGCAGGCCGGCCTCGTCGGGGCGGACGGTGACGTCGAGTCCCGCCCCGCTCAGCGCGTCGGCGAGCCCGTCCGCGCCGGGGCCGAGCTGGACGGCGGCCAGGTCGCCCTCGTGCCGCACCTCGCCCGGCGCGGTCCGGCTCGCCACCACCCGGATCGCACCGGCCACGACCCGGGCGTCCGGGTAGCGCTGCCGGAGCAGCGTCACGTGCTCGAGGCCGTTGAGCAGCGGCACGACGACGGCGTCGCCGAGCGTGGCCGCGGGTACGCGCGCCAGCGCCTCCTCGAGCCGGGTGGACTTCGTCGTCACCAGGCAGACGTCGACCGGCTCGTGGAGCAGCTCGGCGCCGTGCGCCCGCGCGGTGACCTCCCCGTACCGGTCGCTCGTCAGCCGCAGCCCGTGCCGCTCGATGTGCGCGGCGGTGCCGGCCCTGGCCAGGCAGGTGACCGCGTGCCCCTGCCGGGCCAGCAGGGTGCCGACCAGGCCGCCGACGGCGCCGGGTCCCAGGACGGCCACGCGCAGGGTGCCACTCATGCGTTGATCATCGCCTCCGTGTGCGCGACACGGGCGGACATGCCGCCCGGTCCGACCCGCAGACGATGATCACGTCCGCGCGACCTCCAGCTCGCGCTCGCGCTCCTGGGCGGCCGGCCCCTTCGCCAGCGCGCTCGGCCACCAGATCCGGTCGCCGATCAGCCGGACCGCCGCGGGCACCATCAGCGAGCGGACGACGAAGGTGTCGAGCAGGACGCCGAAGCCGACCAGGAACCCGAGCTGGGTGAGGATCACCAGCGGGAGCACGGTGAGCGCCCCGAAGGTCGCCGCCAGCACGAGCCCGGCGCTGGTGATGACGCCGCCGGTGACCGCGAGCGCCCGGAGCACGCCGTCCCGGGTGCCGTGCCGGATCGACTCCTCCCGTGCCCGGGTCATCAGGAAGATGTTGTAGTCGATCCCGAGGGCGACGAGGAACACGAACCCGATGAGCAGGATCTGCGGATCGCTGCTGGG
>DASQTE010000217.1:0-9279 GCA_035642035.1 Blastococcus sp. | reverse complement strand
CGGGCTGGCCCGCCACGCCCGGATCGAGCTGCTCTCCCGGCGGATCGACGCCGCCATGGACGAGGCCGTCGAGGCGGCCAGCCTGCTCGACCCGGTCCTGCCCCCGAGCCCGCTGCTCGTCGACACCCTCGGCACCCTCGCCGGCGTCCTCGCCGACCTCGAGCTCATGCCGCTGGCCCTGGACTACCAGCGCCGCGCCCTGGAGGCGGCCACCGCGGCCGCCGAGCAGGGCACGCTCGGCCCCGACGACGGCGACCCCGACGTGCTCGTCGCCACCACCGCGACCTGCCTCGGCGAGCTCTGCGCCGAGCTGGGCGAGGGCCTGCTGGACGACGGCGTCCCCGAGTCGGCCACCCCGCACTTCGCCGAGGCCCGGCAGCTGGCCGAGAAGGCGCTCGAGCTGCTGCCGCCGGAGCACCCCGGCATCGTCACCGCCCAGGTCGTGCACGGCTGGGCGCTGGTCGGTCTCGCCGAGCACGCCGCCGCCGTCCTCCCCCTCCGCGCCGCCGTCCGGATCACCTCCGCCACCGCCGACCGCGCCCAGCTGGCCTCCGCGCAGCTCGCGCTCGGCCGGGCGCTGCGCCGCCAGGGCGACGTGGGCGGGGCCGACGAGCACCTGGTGTCGGCGCTCAACCTGGCCACGGAGCACGGGCTCCCTCGGCTGCGCCGCGCCGCCCTCCGCGAGCTGTGCACGCTGCACGCCGAGCTGGACGACGCCGGCCGCGCCCTGCCCTACCTGCAGGCCTACCTCTCCGACGAGCTGGACCGGGTCGACGAGCGCCGGACCCGCTGGGTCGAGCTGTTCGGCCGGCGCAAGAGCCTGCTGGAGACCGAGCGCGCCGCCGGCCAGCTCCGCCGCCAGGCGTACGAGGACCCGCTCACCCACCTGCCCAACCGCCGCTACGCCGAGGCACGGCTGGACGGGCTGCTGTCGACCGGGGCCGCGCCCGCGCTGGCCGTCGTCGACGTGGACCGGTTCAAGGGGATCAACGACGCCTTCGGCCACCCGGCCGGGGACGCGGCGCTGCGCACGGTCGCCGAGCTGCTGGTCGAGGGCGTCCGCGACACCGACGAGGTCTGCCGCTGGGCCGGTGACGAGTTCGTCATCCTGCTGCCCGACACGACGGCGGAGCAGGGCGAGCGGGCGCTGGAGCGGATCCGGCGGTCGGTCGCGACCTACGACTGGGCGTCGCTCGGCATCGACATCCCGGTGACCATCAGCGTCGGCATCGCGTCCGCGGCCCGCGGCGACGACCGGCGGACGCTGTTCGCCGCCGCCGACGGCGTCCTCTACGACGCCAAGCGCAGCGGCCGCGACCGCGTCGTCCGGCTGTCCGGCGTGACCCAGACGCGGGCGCCCGGCGCGAGCCCGCTCGACGCGCTGTTCGGCCCCCCGCCGTCGACCCGGGCGGACGACGACGCGACGCGCGACGACGACGCGACCGGCGACACGACCGGCGAGAGCACCCCGGCGGACGACGCCGCGGCGGATAGCGTCGCCGCCGTGCAGCCTGCCCCGCCGGATCCCCGCCCCGTCGCCGCCGAGACCGCCGCGTTCTCCCCGCTGCTGCTCGACCCGCCGCTGGGCACCGGGCGCCCGGACGAGCCGCTGCTCGGACCGGTCGTCGAGCCCGTCGCGGCCGAGCCCGCCGTCGCGGAACCCGTCGCCGCGGAGCCCGTCGCTGCACCCGTCGTCGCGCCCGCGGCCGCCCGGCGGCCCGTCCCCGCCGTCGAGCCGGAGGTCGTCTGGGCCACCGGACGCACCACCGAGCAGGTCCTCGCGCTGGTCCGCGAGGCGCGCAGCGAGCACCCCGACCGCCCGGCGCTGGTGCTGCGCGCCGCCGCCGAGACCCTCGTCGCGCTCGCCTCCGAGCACGACGCGTACACGACCATGGACGCCGCGGCGATGGCCGCGGCCGTCGGCCCGGTGCCGGAGCCGGTGGGCCGGGTGCACGTGCTGTGCGCCGGCGGCGCCGACGCCCCGGTCGCCGCCGAGGCCGCGTTCGTCGCCCGGGTGACCGGCACGGAGGTGGTCCGTGTCGACGACCTCGCGGGCAGCCGCATCCGGTCGCTGCTCGCCGATGGATCCCTGTTCGCCGAGGCCGACTGCCTGGTCGTCGTCGCCGGGATGGACGCCTCCCTCGCCGCGATGGTCGGCGGCCTGGCCGACGTCCCCGTCGTGGCGGTGCCGACCTCGACCGGCACCCCGAACGCCTTCGCCGGCCTGGGCGCGCTGATGACCATGCTGAACTCGGCCGCGCCGGGCGTCGCCGTGAGCAACATCGACAACGGCTACTCCGCCGGGGTGTTCGCCGCCCGCGTGGCCCGCCGCGCCTTGCGGAGTTGATCATCGTCGCACGGCTGCGGCCGTCGGCGTGTCGGGCAGCCACTCGCCGATGATCGACCCGGCCTGCCTCAGGCGCCCGCAGCCGTGAGGCGCAGCGTCTGCCCGGGTCGCAACTGGCCGCACCGGTCGACGTCACTGCGCACCGGCTCGTCGGCCACGTAACCGATGACCGGGTAGCCGCCGGTCACCGGGTGGTCGGCCAGGAACAGCACCGGCTTCCCTGACGGAGGCACCTGCAGGGCGCCCCGCACCATGCCTTCGCTCGGCAGTTCACCGCCGCGCACCCGCTCCAGCGGTGAGCCGTCCAGCCGGATCCCGACCCGGTTGCTCTCGTCGGTCACCGTCCAGGACCGCCCGGTCAAGGCCGCCCACCCCGCGTCGCCGAACCAGTCGGCACGCGGGCCGGGAAGGACCCGCACGGTGACCTCGCCACCGGGGATCTCGGGAACCGGTGCCACGTCGACTCCCGGCAAAGGGTCGACGGGCGGACCCACCGGCAGCACGTCGCCGTCCGCGACCACCGCCGGTCCCAGCCCCGACAGCACGTCGGTGGCACGCGAGCCGAGCACCCGGGGGACGTCGATGCCGCCGCGGACCGCGAGGTAGGTCCGCAGCCCTGTTCCCGGCGGCCCCAGTCGCAGCTCGGTGCCCCGCCGGAGCAGGGTCGGCGCGGCATGGGGGAAGGGCCCGGCGCAGCGGGCCCCCGTGGTCACCACCAGGAGGTCGGCCTCCGCCCGCACCGCCAGCCCGCCGTAGGTCACCTCCAGGACCGCGAGGTCCTCCGGGTTGCCGACCAGCCGGTTCGCCTGTCGGTACACCGCCCGGTCGCAGGCGCCCGAGCGGACGATGCCGAGGGCGGCCTGCCCGGGCCGGCCGGCGTCCTGCACCGTGGTCAGCGGGCCCGCCGCCAGCACGGTGAGCGCGCGCGTCATCGTCCGCCTACCTCGACGAAGCGCACGCGCACCCCTGGGCGCAGCAGCGCCGGGGGGTCCCGGTCCAGGTCGAAGACGGCGACGTCGGTCCGGCCGATCAGCTGCCAGCCACCCGGGGACTCACGCGGGTAGACGCCGCTGAACTCTCCTGCGAGCGCCACCGACCCCGGCGGCACCTTGGTGCGCGGCGTCGATCGGCGCGGCACGTCCCATCGGCCGCCCGGCTGCGTGAGGTAACCGAAGCCCGGGGCGAAGCCGCCGAAGGCGACGGTCCATTCCTCCCCGGTGTGCCGTCGCACGAGTTCCTCCGGGGTCAGCTCCAGCAGCCCCGCGAGCTCCTCGAGGTCCTCGCCGTCGTAGCGCACCGGGAGCTCGACGACCTCCCCGCCGGTCCGGGCGTCGGGACGCGGCGTCGTCCTTCGGACGGCGTCGGCCACCGCGGACAGCGATGTGCGGGCCGGATCGGTCACCAGCAGCACGGTCCGGGCGGCGGGCACGATGTCGACCACGCCCTCCGGCGGCTGGTCGGCCAGCGCGGCGTACAGGGCCAGGACGGCGTCCAGGTCGTCCAGTTCCACCAGCAGCGCTGTGCTGCCGCTCGAGAGCACCCGCATCAGGCTGCGAAGGGAGCCAGGGCCACGTCGGCAGCGGTCAGGGCCTGCCGCACCCGGCGGGCGATCTCGACCGCGCCCGAGGTGTCGCCGTGCACGCAGATGGAGTCCGGTCGCAGGGTCAGCGAACCGCCCTCGACGTCCTGAACCGGCTGACCGGCCGCCATGGCGACGCAGCGGCGGGCGATCTCGACGGGGTCGTGCAGCACCGCCCCGGGCAGCCTGCGCGACACCAGCGTGCCCTCGGGGGTGTACGCCCGGTCTGCGAACGCCTCGTGCACCACGGTGAGCCCGGCCTCGCCGGCGAGACGCAGCCACGCCGAGCCGGGCAGACCCAGCACCGGCAGCGTGCGGTCGTAGTTCACGACGGCGCGGACGACGGCGGCCGCCTGCTCCTCGTGGTGGACGATCGCGTTGTAGAGGGCGCCGTGCGGCTTGACGTAGCGGACGCGCGACCCCGCGACGCGGGCGAAGGCCTCGAGCGCCCCGATCTGGTAGATCACGTCCGCGGTGAGCGCGTCGGGCTCCATGTCGATGAACCTGCGGCCGAACCCGGCCAGATCGCGGTAGCCGACCTGGGCGCCGATCGCGACGCCCGACTCGGCGGCACGCGCGCACACGTGACCCATGATCGAGGGATCGCTCGCGTGGAATCCGCAGGCGACGTTGGCGCTGGTGACGATGCCGAGCAGGGCGTCGTCGTCGCCGAGGGTCCACTGCCCGAAGCCCTCGCCGAGGTCGGAGTTCAGGTCCACGCCCGTCATCGTGCACTCACGAGAACAGTTCGATCACCGGACGGATCGAATTGACGGCCAGGTAGAGGGTCAGCAGCCAGGCGGCCCAGCCGATGACCAGCAGCCACCGCGGGTAGTGGTAGCCGTTCAGCAGGTCGGCCCGGCGGGTGCCCACCCACAGCAGGACGGCGATGCCGATCGGCAGCAGCAGTCCGTTGAAGGCGCCGGCGAACACGAGCAGCGTGGTGGGCGCGGCGCCGGCCAGCAGGAACGCGAGCGTGGTGACCGCGATGAACGAGCAGACCAGGATCGTGCGGGTGCGGTCGCTGGTGCGCGTGCGGGAGGTCACGAACGACACCGAGGTGTAGGAGGCGCCGATGACGCTGGTGATCGACGCGGCCCACAGGACGATGCCGAAGACGCGCAGGCCGACCTCGCCGGCCGCCTGCTGGAACGCGTTCGCCGCCTGGTTCTCGATGCCGAGGTCGGCGCCGCCCGTCACCACCCCCAGGATGGCCAGCAACAGGACCACCCGCATGATCCCGGTGATGATGATGCCGGTGATCGAGCCGCGGGTGATCTCCCGGACGTACCGCGGTCCGGAGACGCCGGAGTCGAGCAGGCGGTGGGCCCCCGCATACACGATGTAGCCGCCGATGGTGCCGCCGACCAGCGTCGTGATCGCCAGGAAGGAGATCTCCTCCGGCAGGACGACGTTCTTCAGCGCCGTGCCCACCGGCGGGCCGGAGGTGATCGCGATGTAGGTGGTCAGCACGATCATCAGCAGCCCGAGGACGACCACGATCCGGTCGACCGCGACCCCGGCCCGCTTGCTGAGGAAGATGCCGATCGCGATGAGGGCCGACAGCGCCCCGCCGATCTTCGGGTCGAGCCCGAACATCGCGTCGGTGCCCAGCCCCGCACCGCTGACGTTGCCGACGTTGAACACCAGGCCGCCGATGAGCAGGAACCCGGCCATCACCCAGCCGAGCCCCGGGAGGACGAGATTGCCCAGCTCCTGGGCCCGGCGGCCGGAGACGCCGATGACCCGCCACGCGTTCATCTGCAGGCAGATGTCGATGACGATCGAGACGGCGATCGCGAACGCGAACGCCACCCCCAACTGCACGGTGAACGCCGTGGTCTGGGTGATGAAGCCGGGTCCGATGGCCGAGGTGGCCATGAGGAACATCGCGCCGAGCAGGGTCGAGCGGGTGCTCGAGGCGAGCTTCCCCGACGGCGCGGTGGTGGTGGACTGGTTCGATGGGTGCGACATCAGCGCTCCTCGGAACCTGCGTTCGATATCCGGAGATCGGTACGTCCGGCGGGACGGAGCGGCGCTTTCACCTCGTCGCCGTCGACCGTAGGTTCGGGTCGAACGCCCGGCAATTCGAACCGTCCGAGGAGTCTCCCGTGACCGCCTCCTCCGCCCCCACCCCTGCCACTCCGGCCGCCCTCGCCGGCCGGACGCCGGCGGACGCCCGGGCCCGCTACCGCGCCGGCCTGGCGGTGCCCAGCTCCGGGGAGGCGCCGGGCTTCACCCAGGCGAACCTGGTGGTCGTGCCGCAGGACTGGGCCTTCGACATGCTGCTGTTCGCGCAGCGCAATCCCCGACCGGTGCCGCTGCTGGACGTGACCGATCCGGGCTCGTTCCGCACCGCTCTCGCCCCGGACGCCGACCTCCGGTCGGACCTGCCCCGGTATCGAGTCTGGCGGGACGGCGAGCTCGCGGACGAGCCGACCGACGTGACCGACCTCTGGGCCGACGATCTGGTCGCCTTCCTGATCGGCTGCAGCTTCAGCTTCGAGACCGCTCTGCTGGACGCCGGCGTGCCGGTCCGCAACATCGAGCAGGGTCGCAACGTCTCCATGTACCGCACCGACCGCCCGTGCCGGCCGGCCGGGCGGCTCTCCGGCCCGCTGGTGGTGTCCATGCGCCCGGTGCCCGCCGAGCACGTCGTCACCGCGGTGCAGGTGACCGGTCGGATGCCGCAGGTGCACGGGGCACCCGTGCACGTCGGTTCACCGTCCTCGCTGGGCATCCCCGACCTCGACCGGCCGGACTTCGGCGACCCGGTCACTGCCGCGGACGGCGACGTCCCGGTGTTCTGGGCCTGTGGCGTCACCCCGCAGGCGGCCCTGATGGCCTCCCGGCCGCCGTTCGCGATCACGCATGCGCCGGGGCACATGTTCGTCACCGACGTCCCGGATGCCGCCTACCGGGAGTGAGAGACCCAGCCGTCGGACCGGCATGATCACCGCATGATCGGGTGGCTGGACCTCTCCGCGGGTGCGTCCGGGGACATGCTCCTGGGCGCGCTCGTCGACGCCGGCGTCCCGCTGGAGGTTCCCGCACAGACCGTCGCCGCCCTGCCGGTCGAGCGGATCCGGCTGGTGTCCGAGCAGACCAGCCGGCACGGCCTGGGCGCCACCCGGGTGCACGTCCACGCGCCGGCGTCGGCCGAGCACCGGACCTGGGCCGACGTCCGGGCCCTGCTCACCGAGGCGGCACTGCCGACGACGATCCGGGACGGCGCGCTCGCGGTGTTCGAGCGGCTCGCGGGCGCCGAGGGCCGGGTGCACCGGGTGTCCCCCGACGAGGTGCACTTCCACGAGATAGGGGCGCTGGACGCGCTCGCGGACGTCGTCGGGGTGGTGGCCGGGTTCGAGCACCTCGGGCTGGAGCGGCTGACCGCCTCCCCGGTGGCGCTGGGAAGCGGCTCGGCCAGGGGCGCGCACGGCGTCGTCCCGATCCCCGGCCCCGCCGTGCTGGAACTGCTCGCCGGCGTGCCGGTCGTCGCCGGGCCGGTGCCGGCCGAGATGTGCACCCCGACCGGGGCCGCCCTCGTGGCCGCCCTCGTCGGCGAGTGGACGACGCTGCCGCCGATGCGCGTCGGGCGCGTGGGCACCGGCGCCGGGGGACGCGACCCGGCCGAGCTGCCGAACGTCGTCCGGCTGGTCCTCGGCGAGCCCGCGGAGCCGCAGCCCCTGGGGACGGTGGTCCTGGAGACCAACGTCGACGACCTCGACCCCCGGCTGTGGCCGGGCGTGCTCGAAGCGCTGTTCGCGGCGGGGGCCTCCGACGCCTGGCTGACGCCGATCCTGATGAAGAAGGGCCGCGCCGCGCACACGCTGTCGGCCCTGTGCCGCGCCGACGCCGTGGCCGACGTCCAGGCGGCGGTCTTCGCGACGACGACCAGCATCGGCCTGCGCGTCGTCCCGGTCGGGAAGGTGGCCCTCGAGCGGGTGCACACGTCGGTGGAGGTGCTCGGGGGGACGGTCGGCGCGAAGGTCGCCGTCCGCGACGGCCGGGTGGTCAACGTGAGCGTCGAGTACGAGGACGTCGCCGCGCTCGCCCGGGCGTCGGACCTGCCGGCGAAGGAGGTCCTGCGGGCCGCCACCGCGGCCGCCGAGGCCGCCTACCCCGTGGGCTGACCGCCGGGCCAGGCCACTTCGCCGATTGGTACGTGGATCGCGGGCCGATCGTCGGCGAGGCTCGGGACGTGCTCCAGTCCTCCCATCGCGGCCGGCGGCTGCCCCGCCGGCTCGTCCAGCTCTACGCCGGCCTCGTGCTGTACGGCGTCTCGATGGCGCTCATCGTCCGCTCGGCCCTGGGCAACATGCCGTGGGACGTGCTGCACCAGGGGCTGGCCGACCGCCTGGGCTGGTCGATCGGCACCGCCGCGATCGTCGTGGGGGTGCTCGTGCTGCTGGCCTGGATCCCGCTCCGCCAGCGCCCGGGGCTGGGGACGGTCAGCAACGTCGTCGTCCTGGGACTGGCGCTGGACGCGACGCTCGCCGTCGTCGCCGCCCCGTCGTCCCTCCCCGTGCGGGTCGCGTTCCTCGCCGGCGGCATCCTCCTGAACGCTGTCGCCACCGCGGCCTACATCGGCGTGCACCTGGGGCCGGGGCCGCGGGACGGGCTGATGACCGGCCTCGTCCGGCGGACCGGCCGGTCGGTGCGGCTGGTCCGCACGTCCATCGAGGTCGCCGTCGTCGCCGTCGGCTGGCTGCTCGGCGGCACGCTCGGCGTGGGCACCGTGCTCTACGCGGTCGCGATCGGCCCGCTGGTGCAGCTGCTGCTGCCCCGGCTGTCGGTCGGCGTCACCCCTGCTGCGCGCCCCACTCCGCCAGCCGCCGCTCCGCTTCCTCGGCGCTGACGTCGTCGACCCTGGTCATGACCGCCCACCGGTGGCCGAACGGGTCGTAGATCGAGGCGAAGCGGTCGCCCGTGACGAACGTGTCGGGCTTCTCCCGGACGGTCGCCCCGCGCTCGACGGCCTTCGCGAAGACGGCGTCGACGTCGGCGACGTAGATGCAGGTCGAGCCGCTCACCGAGTCGCTCGACCGGTCCGGGACGACGAGGCCGTACTGCTCGTTGGGATCCGACAGCTGCAGGCGCCCGTTGCCGAGGTCCAGCTCGGCGTGCATGACCGTGCCGCCGGGACCGTCCATCCGGCTGACGACGGTCGCGCCGAAGACCTCCTCGTAGAAGCGGATCGCCTCCCACGCCGGGGAGCAGACCAGGAACGGGGTCAGGGTCGTGTAGCCCTCGGGCTTGCCATTCGTGATCGTCATGTCCCCGATGCTGCCTAGGCTGCTGCCGTGGCGTCTTGGAAGAACGCGACAACCCTCGACCGGGCCGCGACCCTGCG
>DASQTE010000216.1:0-15751 GCA_035642035.1 Blastococcus sp. | reverse complement strand
GACCGGGCGGTGGAGCGCGGGCTGGTCGCCGTCCCCCCGGTGGGTGCGGACCTCGGCCCCGCGGCCGGCGAGCTGGCCGGGCTCCTGGACGGCGTCCGCGGGCTCGACGACGCCGGTCGGGCCGCCTGGCGAGCCGCCGTCGACGAGGGGCGCCCCGAGCGCCGGCCGTGGGCCACGGCGATGCACGAGGCGTCCTGGGCGGCGCACGTCTCCGGGCGGACCCGCGCCCTCGCGACGGCGCAGCTGCACGCCGTCCAGGCCTTCCTCGACGGCGGCTTCGACCTGCACGACGGCGCCGCCGGCGTGTGGAACGCCCTCGCGGGCTGCGTCCAGGGCCTGGCCATGGGCGACCTGCTCGACGAGGGGTCGCAGGCGGTCCTGCAGGCGCCGGCGCGCCGCATCACCGGCGCCTGAGCCCCCCGCTCCCCCACCCTCCCGCCGGACGCGGGAGAGGTGACCGCGCACCCTGCCGTCCGGTCGGGTGCCCACGGGCATGCAGGACGGCCGGCGACCCGGCTGCCGTGCGGCGGTGACCAGCGCTTTCCGAGAGCGGTCCGGTGACCGGCACGCCATTGTCGACACATGGTCAAATGGTCGATTCGACCATTTCGGATCGATCGCCGATGAATTGCGTAACGAGTTCGGCTTGGCTCTTTCTTTTTGGTCGGGCACCCCCGAGTCTCATTCCCGTCGGCGCCGCCGGTGCGAACTTCCCGAGTTCCCGGCGAAAAGGATCACTCGGCGCCCGCTCAAGGGGCCCCCGCCCGTGCCGATGCAGAAGTGAACAGCCTGCCGGGCTGAGCCCGACAGGGAAGTTGGAGGACACGCGTGAACCCGATCAGGGTGATGGTCGTCGACGATTCCGTCGTCGTCCGGAAGATCGTGACCGATGTCCTCTCCGCCGACCCGGACATCGAGGTCGTGGGCACCGCCGTCAACGGGCGGATCGCCGTCGCCAAGCTGGCCCAGCTCGAGCCGGACCTCGTGACGATGGACATCGAGATGCCGGAGATGAACGGCATCGAGGCGGTCCGCGCGATCCGCAGCGGGGTGGGCGGCCAGGCGCACGGCCGGGTGCCGATCGTCATGTTCAGCACGCTGACCGAGCGCGGCGCCTCCTCGACGCTCGACGCGCTCTCGGCGGGCGCCAACGACTACGTCACGAAGCCGGCCAACGTCGGCAGCGTCGGCCAATCCATGGAGAGTGTCCGCGAGCAGCTGATCCCGAGGATCAAGGCGCTCACCGGCCGCCCGGTCTCGAGCGGCCCCGCCCGCGCGGCGGCCCCGGTGCCCCGTCCCCGCGCCGCCGCGCCGCGCACCGGCCCCGGGAAGAAGCCCGCCGTCCTCGTCATCGGCTCGTCCACCGGCGGCCCCGAGGCGCTGGCCAAGGTGCTCCCGCAGCTGCCCGCGACGCTGCCCGTGCCGGTGCTGGTCGTGCAGCACATGCCTCCGGTGTTCACCCGCCAGTTCGCCCAGCGCCTCGACCGGCTGTCGCCGCTGCGGGTCGTCGAGGCCTCCGACGGCAGCCCGCTGGTGCCCGGCACCGTCCACCTGGCTCCCGGTGACCACCACCTGGTCATCCGGTCGAGCGCGCGGGGGCTGCACACCGGCCTCTCCCAGGGCCCGCCGGAGAACTTCTGCCGCCCGGCCGTCGACCCGCTCTTCCGCTCGGCCGTCACCGCCTTCGACGGCGCCGTCCTGGCCGTCGTCCTGACCGGCATGGGCTCCGACGGCCGCAACGGCGCCGGCGAGATCCACGCCGCCGGAGGCACCGTGCTCGTGCAGGACCAGAACAGCTCGGTCGTCTGGGGGATGCCCGGCGCCATCAGCCAGGCCGGCTACGCCGACGAGGTGCTCCCGCTCGACCGCATCCCGGAGGCGATCCACCGCCACCTGTCCGGTGTGACCGGGACCCGGCCCGCCGTGGCCGCGGGGGGCCTCCGATGACGCTGACCACGACCAGCTTCGACTGGGTGCGCCAACTGGTGCACAAGGAGAGCGCGATCGTGCTCCAGCCGGGCAAGGAGTACCTCGTCGAGGCGCGCCTGCTGCCCATCGCCCGGGAGCGCGGCCTGCCCGACGTCTCGCAGTTCGTGGAGACGGTCCGGACCCGGCCCGACGCCGACAGCATGCGGCGGATCGTCGAGGCGCTGACCACGAACGAGACGTCGTGGTTCCGCGACGGCGATCCGTTCACCGCGCTCACCTCCACGGTCATGCCGGCGCTGCTGACCGCCCGCGGGCCGAGCGAGCGCCTGCAGATCTGGTCGGCCGCCTGCTCCAGCGGGCAGGAGCCGTACACGATCGCCATGCTGCTCGAGGACTCGATCCCCGACGCCGGCATGCGCGTCTCCATCACCGCGACCGACCTCTCCCGCGAGATGGTCACCCGGACGCGCGCCGGCCGGTTCAGCCAGCTCGAGGTCAACCGGGGGCTGCCGGCGCCGATGCTCGTCCGGCACTTCACGCGGGCCGGCAACGAGTGGGAGGTCGCCGCTCCGCTGCGCCGGATGGTGACGGCCTCGGAGTGCAACCTGGCGGCACCGTTGCCGCGGATGGGCCCGTTCGACGTGGTCTACCTGCGCAACGTCCTCATCTACTTCGACCTGCCCACGAAGCAGGCGATCCTCCGCCGCGTGCGCGACGTCATGCGCCCCGACGGATGGCTGTTCCTCGGTGCGGCAGAGACGACGCTCGGGGTGGACGACACATGGGAGCGGGTCGTCGTCGGCCGCAGCTCCGCCTACCGCCCGCTGAAGGGAAGCTGAACGTGCGAGCTCTGGTGATCGACGACTCGAGGGTCATGCGCCGGATCGTCGCCGGGATCCTCGAGGATCTCGGGTACGAGGTGCAGCAGGCCGGCCACGGCCGCGAGGGACTCGACGTCCTCGAGGGCGGCTACGAGCCGGACCTGGTGTGCGTCGACTGGAACATGCCGGTGATGGACGGGCTGCAGTTCGTCTCCGCCGTCCGGTCCAACCCGGCGTGGCGGCAGGTGACGCTCATGATGGTCACCTCCGAGAGCGAGCACGGGCAGATCGTGCGGGCCCTGGCCGCCGGCGCCCACGAGTACGTGATCAAGCCGTTCACCGCGGACGCCATCCGCGACAAGCTCGCGCTGCTCGGCCTCCTCCCCCAGGAGGTGTCCCTGTGACCAGCCTGGCCAGGGGCTACGGCGACACGGGCGAGCGCCGGCGCACCGAGGACGCACCGCTGGAGATCACCGCGCTGATCGACGCCCAGACGGTCCAGAGCATCGCCCAGGAGGCGTGGTCGGCCCTGATCGGGGAGGACGAGTTCCTCGTCCCGCTGCCCGGCGGGCTCCCGGACGACGCCGTCAGCTCGTGGGTCGAGGTGGTGGGGCCGTGGACCGGCGCCGTCGTCCTCACCTGCGGCCGCACCACGGCCGAGGCGCTCTCCCGCTGCCTGCTCGCCGAGCACGCTCCCCCGGTGCTCGACGCCGAGGACGTCGCGGACGGCATGGGTGAGCTGGCCAACGTCGTGGGCGGCAACGTCAAGGCCGTCCTCCCGGGCCCGTCGGTCCTGGGCCTGCCCGAGGTCGGCTCGGCCCCCGCCGCCGGCGCCGACGTCCTCCGCGTCGACCTCCTGTGGCGCGGCCGGTCCCTGACCATCACCCTCCGGGGCTCCGCCGGAGCCCTGACCGAACACCAGAACGACCCGCAGAAGAACGAGGTGCCACTGTGAAGATCCTGATCGCCGACGACAGCCGCGTCATGCGGCAGATCGTCATCCGCACCCTGCGGCAGGCGGGCTACGACGACCACGACATCGTCGAGGCCGAGGACGGCGCGGACGCGCTGGCCAAGGTCACGTCGGAGAGCCCCGACCTGGTCCTGTCGGACTGGAACATGCCGAACATGACCGGCATCGAGTGCCTGCAGGCCATGCGGGCCTCCGGCTCGGCCGTGCCGTTCGGCTTCGTGACCTCGGAGGGCTCCCCGGAGATGCGGGAGAAGGCCGCGAACGCCGGCGCGCTGTTCCTCATCGCCAAGCCGTTCACCGCGGACACCTTCAACGAGCACCTGGACGGGGTCATCGCATGAACACCGTCCTCCTGCCCGCCCCCAAGGACGTCCGCGACATGCTCGCCGGCCTCGTGGGGCGCAACGTCACCGTCTCGCCCGGCGCCCCGGTCACCCCGGCGCCGAAGCGGCCGGTCGCGGTCGCCGTCTACGTCGCGCCCGACATGTCGGTCAACGCGCTCTGCCTGCTCGACCTCGGTGCCGCGGCCTATACCGCCGGTGCCCTGGCCCTGCTGCCGCCCGGCGGCTGCCAGGACTCCGTGGAGGAGGGCGAGCTCAGCGCGCTGCAGCTGGAGGCCCTCCACGAGGTCGTGAACGTGCTGTCGGCGCTGTACAACGTCGCCGGTGCGCCGCACTCCCGGCTGCACAAGCTGTACGCGCCCGGCGAGGAGGTCGCGGGGGACCTGGCGGGCATGCTCGCCGGCTACAACCGCATCGACCTCGACGTCGAGATCCAGGGCTACGGCAAGGGATCGCTCTCGCTCGTCGTGCCCTGACGTCATGACACTGCGGTCCTCCGCACCGCCCCGCGGCCAGCGGCCGTCCCCGACGGCTGGGCTCTCAGGCCAGGGCGGGCTGGCGGGCCTCGACGCTCGTGGGGAGGCAGGCCCAGACGTGCTTGCAGCCCTCGTCGACGTACCATCCGTGCGCCACCGCCAGGCGGGCGACGAGGTGCAGCCCCAGGCCGCCCTTGGCCGGGTCCCGGCCGACAGCGGGGGAGGGCATGGTGTCCGGTGCCCGGTCGCTCACGTCGAGCAACCAGCCCCCGCTCCCGGCGACGACGGTCGCCACCACGGGCGCCTCGCCGTGCCGGAGCGCGTTGGACGCGAGCTCGTCGAAGGCCAGCACGAGCCGCTCGCCCGCCGTGTCCTCGTCGGGGGGCGGGAAACCGACCACGCCCAACCGGCTGCGCAGCCCCGCCCGGGCGGCCGGCAGCTCGGCCAGGGCGCCCAGGTCCCAGCGCCACACCTCACCCCGACCGTCCGGCAGCGGGCGCAACGGCCACGCGAGTCGAGCCATCGCCCTCTCCCCCTGGTTTGGAGTAACTGGAGGCGGGGTGCCCAGTGGCAGGCGTCGTCAACCGTCGTGGCCGGTGGTTCCTGCCTCGTCCGGGTCGGGATCGGCCAGCCGCACGGCCACGAGCGCGACGTCGTCCTGCGGGATTCCGCGCAGCATCCGGCGCAGGAGGCTGTCGCAGAGCTCCTCGAGCGGGCTGCCCGCGAGCTCCTTGAGATGCGCCGCCAGCGTGTCCAGTCCGTCGTCGAGGGTGCTGTCGCGGCGCTCCACGAGACCGTCGGTGTGCATCAGCACGGTCGCCCCCGGCGGTACCGGCACGACGCGCTCCGAGCGGACGGCTCGGGGGTCGATGCCCAGCATGAGGTCGCCGAGCTCCTCGCCGAGGACCGTCACCGTCCCGTCCTCGGCCAGCACGATCGGCGGCGGGTGCCCGGCGTTGGCCCAGCGCATCCGCCGGCCGCCGGCCCCGTCCCGCTCGAACCGGGCGACGGCAGCGGTCGCCAAGGTCTCGTCGTGCATGCGCACGATCGCCTCGTCCAGCCCGCGCAGCACCTCGGCGGGCCCCGCGCCGCTGTAGTGGGCGATGCCGCGCAGCAGCCCCCGCAGCTGGCCCATCGCGGCCGCGGCCGCCGTGTCGTGCCCGACGACGTCGCCGATGACGACGACCAGCGAGCCGTCGCGCTGGAGGAAGGCGTCGTACCAGTCCCCGCCCACGCGGGCGGCCTCCGCGGCGGGCACATAGCGGACCACCACGGCGGTCCGGCCGAGGGCCGGGGGATCGGTGAGCAGGCTGCGCTGCAGCGCCTCCGCGAGCTGCGCCTGCTGGCTCTGCCGGTGCACCCGCGCGATGGCCCGGGCGGCCTCGCCCGCGACCTGCCGGGCGGTCTCGGCGTCCTCGTCGGTCAGCACCCGGCCGGCGTCCTGGTAGAGGGTCAGGACGCCGACGGTGCGCGCCTCGGCGGTCAGCGGGAGGACGACGGCCGTGGCCGGGGCCAGCGCCAGCAGGAGGTCCCGGGCGGGGCCGTCGGGCATCAGCCCGAGGACGGCGTCGACCGACTCGGTGACCGGCGTCCCGGCCAGCAGGGCGCGGGCCACGGGGGAGGTGCCGGGGAGCGTGTCGAGCCGGAGCCGGGCGTACCGGTGCATCAGCCGTCGCCGCGACGGGTCCCCGTGCCACGAGCCGACGTCGCGGGCTCGCCCCTCCCGGTCGACCAGCGTGACGATGCAGCCGTCGGCGAGCACCGGCACCACCAGCTCCGCCAGCCGGCCGAGCGCCGACACCATGTCGAGCTGACCGGCGAGCTCCGCGCTGACCCGCGCGAGCAGCGCTGAGCGGGCGGTCGCCCTGCGCGCGGCCTCCTCGGCGTCGCGCCGGTCGGTCACGTCGAGGAAGTAGACGGCCAGCCCGTCCGAGCCGGGCCAGACGCGGACCTCGAACCAGCCCTCCCCCGTGGCCGGCGCCGAGGCCTCGAACGTGAGCGGCCGGCCGGTGGTCGCCGCCGTCCGGTAGTGGGTCTCGAAGACGCTCCCCACCATCTCCGGGAAGGCGTCCCAGAGGGAGGCGCCGACCAGCTCCGTCCGCGCACGGCCCATCAGGCGCTGGGCCTCCGCGTTGACGTAGCGGAACTGCCACCTGCCGTCGAGGAAGCAGAAGGCGGCGGGCATGGTCTCGAGGAACCGGACGAGGTCGGCATCGGACCGCCGCCGGGCAGCACCGTTCTGCCGGGTCTCACGCTCGTCCACCGCGGTGCCCCCACGCCTCGCCCCCGGTCCGAGGGCCCCTCTGCTGGAGCGTCCCCACCGGAACCGACGGCCCGAGGACGGCCCGATTGTGTCCATCCGGTGACGCGCTGCCAAGGAGGCGGCGAACGGGTGGGACGGATCGTGACCCCGCCGGAAGGGTGAGCTTCGGGTCACCGCAGGTCCGGGGGTTTACAGCGTAGGCAGCGGTATGGGGCAGAGTGGGCCCCATGACCGGGGACGAGGCGGCGCCGCCGCCCGGCGACCTGCTGCTGCAGGCCGTCGAGGGCATGGAGCGCCCCCTGTTCGTCCTGGACGCCGACTGGCGGTTCCGGTACATCAACCCCGCCGGCGCGCGGGTCCTCGACCGGACCGTCGAGGGGCTGCTCGGCCGGGACGTCTGGGCCGAGTTCCCCGAGGCGGTCGGCGGTCCCTTCGAGGAGCTGTACTCGAGCGTGCGCCGGACCGGCGTGAGCGACGGCGTCGAGGACTGGTTCGGTCCGCTGGGCAAGTGGTTCCGCGCCGACGCGTTCCTCACCGACGCCGGCCTGGTGGTCACATACGACGACGTCACCGAACGCCGGCAGATGCTCGAGGAGCGCGCCGCCGCCGTGTCGGCCCGGGAGGCGGCGGCGGCGGACGCGGCCAGCGCCGCGGAGACGGCCGAGCGCGCCGGGCGGCACCTCATGCTGCTCGGTGACATCAACCTGGCGATGACGTCGACCCTCGACACGGACGAGGCCGTCGACCGGTTCGCGCACCTCGTCGTCCCGCTGCTCGCCGACTGGTGCCTGGTCAGCGTCGTCGACCCCGACGGCACCCGCCGGGACGTCGGACGGGCGCACAGCGACCCGGCCCTCGTCGAGGCCATGCACCGCTACGCCGACGCCCGGGTGGCCACGAACCGGTCGAGCGCGCCGGTGCCCACGGCCCTCCGTAGCAGCCGGCCGGTGATCATCCCCGAGGTCACGCCGGCGCACATCGAGGCGATGGTGGGCAACCCGGTGGCCCGCGAGGAGCTCGAGCCGCTGCGCCCGTCGGCGGTCGCGACCTTCCCGCTGATCGCCCGCGGGGAGACCTTCGGGGCGCTCACCCTGGTGAACGGACCCGACCGCGGGCCGCACACCGCCGAGGAGCTGCGGACGGCGGAG
Organism: Blastococcus sp.; assembly: GCA_035642035.1. GTDB lineage: Bacteria > Actinomycetota > Actinomycetes > Mycobacteriales > Geodermatophilaceae > Blastococcus_B. Next base: position 7,800 of record DASQTE010000216.1, on the reverse strand, counting down.
ATCGCCTCCCGCCGGGCGGCGCTCGCCCTGGACAACGCGCGGCTCGCCCTGGCCAACCAGCAGGTCGCCGAGCGCCTCCAGCTGAGCCTGCTCTCACCGCCGGTGCAGCCGGACTCCCTGGAGCTCGCGGTCCGGTACCGGGCGGCGACCCAGGGCGTGTCGATCGGCGGTGACTGGTACGACGCCTTCCTGCAGCCCGACGGCGACACGGTGCTGGTCATCGGCGACGTCATGGGCCACGACATCGAGGCCGCGGCGGCGATGGGCCAGGTGAAGACGCTGGTGCGGGGCATCGCCTTCGACCGGCTCGAGGAACCGGCCGGCGTCCTGCGCCGCGTCGACCACGCGCTGGTGGGCCTGGCGGTCCCGGCGATGGCCACCGCGCTGGTCTGCCGGATCGAGCAGACCCTCGACGAGCGGACGGCCGGGGTGCGGCGGCTGCGCTGGTCGACCGCGGGTCACCCCGACCCGATGATGCTGCGCCCCGACGGCACGGTGGACGACCTGGTCGCCCCCGTCGGTCCTCCGCTCGGCATCGGCTGGCTGGGGCCGCGCTCCGACGGCGTGGTGGAGATGCCCGAGGGCAGCACGCTGCTGCTGTTCACCGACGGGCTGTTCGAGCGGCGCGGCATCCCGCTCGACGAGGGGCGCGAGCGGGTTCGCGAGGTGCTGGTCCGATCGGCCCGGCTGCCCCTGGACGCGCTCTGCGACCGGCTGCTGGTGGAGATGCTGGGGAAGGGCGTCGAGGACGACGTCGCCGTGCTCGCCGTCCGTGCCCACCCGGTGCACGCCGGCCGGCCCGCGGAGGCCGGGCCGGAGGTCCTGCCGCCGGTGGTGCCGCACCTCACCTAGTCCGGGTGGCGGAGGAGGTAGCGGCCGAAGTGGGGGACCGTGAAGGCGATCTGGCCGCGCTCGGCCGAGTAGACCAGCCCCTTCTTGATCAGCGAGTCGCGCGCGGGGGAGAGGGAGGCCGGCTTGCGGCCCAGGGAGACCGCGACCTCCGACGTCGCGACGGCCGCCCCGTTCGGCCCGCCCAGCTCCGCCATCGCGTGCATGTACTCGCGTTCGGCCGGGGTGGCGCGGTCGTACCGGGACCCGAAGAAGCCCACCGCCAGCTCGGTCTCCGCGACGGGGGCGGCCATGGCGACGTCGGCGGCGGTGATGGGGGAGGAGGCGGCGACGTCCCAGGTCACCTTGCCGTAGGCCTGCACGAAGTACGGGTAGCCGTCGGCCGCCTCGTACAGGGCGTCCAGCGCCCCCTGCTCGAACTCGACGTCCTCCCGCTGGGCCGGCGCGATCAGCGCCCGGTCGGCGGCCTCGCGCTCCAGCCGGTCGATGCGGAGGTAGCGGAACAGCCGCTCCGAGTAGCTCTTCGACGCCGACAGGACGGCGGGCAGGTGGGGGAGCCCGGCGCCGACGACGATCAGCGGGGCGCCCTGCTGGGAGAGCTCGTGGCAGGCGGCGCAGATGGCGGAGACGTCGTCGGGCTGCACGTCCTGCATCTCGTCGATGAACAGCGCGATCCCGCTGCCGATGTCGGCGGCCACGCCGGCCGCGTCGCTGAGCAGCTCGACGAGGTCGATCTCCATGTCGCCGGAGTCGGCCCGCCCGGTGGCGGCCGGGACGTCGATGCCCGGCTGCCAGCGGTCGCGCACCTTGGCGTCGGCCGGCTGCACCCGCTGCGCGAAGGCCTTGACGACGCCGAGCACCTCCTCCATCGACCCCTGGTCGCGGTGGCGGGGGCCCAGCTCGCGGAGCGCCATGTGCAGCGCGGAGGACACCGGCCGGCGCAGCGACTGCTCCGGGCGGGCCTCGATCTTGCCGGTGCCCCAGCCCCGCGAGATGGCCGCGGAGCGCAGCTGGTTGAGCAGCACGGTCTTGCCGACCCCGCGCAGTCCGGTGAGCACCAGGGAGCGTTCCGGCCGGCCGTGCGCGATCCGCTCCAGGACGACGTCGAACGCCGACAGCTCGGTGTCCCGGCCGGCGAGCTCGGGCGGGCGCTGGCCGGCGCCGGGGGCGTAGGGGTTCCGCACGGGATCCATGTCGAGGACGGTATGGCCTTCTCTAGCCGGATCCGTAGAGATCGGTAGAACGCTCTAGCGCGTGTCGCGCGGGATCAGAGGGAGGCGTGGGGCCGGCCGTCGAGCCAGGCGCGGATCGCGGCTGCCTGCCGCTCGAGCGTCGCCGACGACGGCCCGAGGAACGGCACCTCGGTCACGTCGAGGCGGTGGCGGGTGCCGTCCTCCAGCAGCAGCCAGACCGCCCAGCCCCGGCCGCCGCGGCGGGCGGCCCGGTCGACGCCGGCGCTCCGGATGTCCACCCGGGGGAAGGTGCGGGTGGACCAGACGTTGCGCACCGTGAGCCGCCCGTCGGCCGTCCCGATGGCGCTGGTGAAGAACAGCCGGCCGACGACGGCGGCCGCGAGGAGCGCGATGACGACGCCCAGCACCGGCACCCCGCCCGGCCGGAGGACGAAGACCGACAGCCAGCCGGCGAGGAACAGCGGGCCCAGCACCCGCACCCAGGCCGGGGGCCGGATGGCCAGCGGCTCGTCCGTCCTCGTCACGGCGGCACCCTCCGGTCGTCGAGGTCCGTCTGTCACCGTCTAGGCGGGACCCTAGACACCGCTAGGCGGGGCGAGATCCCCCAGCTGTGCACGTCGCGCCGCTAGCGTGCCCCCGTGATCAAGTTCGCGCTCAAGGTGGTCATCCTCGCGGCGGTCTTCTTCGCGCTGACGAGGTTCGACATCCTCCCCGGGCTGGACGTGGTCGAGAACCCGGACGCTCCGCTGGGCGTCTACGGGACCTACCTGTGGATCGGGCTGATCTTCGGTGTGGTGAACGCGATCGTGGGCCCGCTGCTCCGGCTGCTGTCGCTGCCGTTCGTGGTGCTCACGCTCGGGCTGTTCCTGCTGGTCGTCAACGCGGCGCTGCTCGCCCTGACGGCCGGGCTCACCGACCGGCTCACCATCGACGGCTTCGGCACGGCGATCATCGGCGGCCTGATCCTCGCCGTCGCGGGATGGCTGGCCGATCAGCTGCTCGACCGCTGAGGCGTCCCCGGGCCACGGCTCGGTAACGCGCGACGAGTCACCGTGAGAAGTGGTCCGGATCGCAGTAGCGTCGCCTGACATGGCCAGCACCACCGCTGTACCGGAGACCCCGGTGGGCGGACCGGACGGCGGCCTCCCGGCCGGTTCCCTGACCGAGCTCGCCGCGCTGGAGGCCGCCCGCGACGAGAAGCGGCAGCTCCTCCAACGCGCCGCCGAGGCGGCGCGCACGGCGAAGCGCGCCCTGCCGACCGGCTGCACACCCGACGACCTGCCCGTCCTGCTGCAGCGCTACTACTGGAGCGAGCCCGCGGCCGAGGTCCTCGGGCACGAGCCGGCCGAGCTCGCCGACCTCGCGCTGGGCCACCTGCGGCTCGCCGAGGTCCGGCCCCCCGGCTCGGCGACCGTCGACGCCCAGAAGCTTCCCGACGGCCGCGCCGTCATCCGGCTGGTCACCGACGACATGCCCTTCCTGGTCGACTCCGTCACGGCGGAGGTCGTCCGGCAGGGCTTCGCGCTGGCGCACATCGTGCACCCCGTCGTCGTGGTCCGCCGCGACCTGCGCGGGCAGATCCTGGCGTTCTGCGACAGCAACCTGGCGGCCGGCTGCGGAGCCGACGCGCTGACCGAGTCCTGGATGGCCGTCGTCCTCGACGGGCCGCTCGACGACGAGGCGAGCAGCGACCTGGTCGCCGGCCTCCGCACGGTCCTGGACGACGTCCGCGCCGTCGACGAGGACTCCGAGCGCCTGCGGGTGCGGGTGCGCGAGCTGGCCGACCGGCTCGACGAGCTGGCCCGCCCCGGCGCCGACGCCGACCCCGCGGACGACCCCGCCGAGGCCGCGGCGCTGCTGCGCTGGCTGGCCGACGGCAACTTCGTCTTCCTCGGCGCCCGGGACCTGGAGCAGGTCGCCGGCCGCGGCAACGCGGGGCCCGCCGTCGTCCCCGGCAGCGGGCTCGGGGTGCTGCGCAGCGACACCGACATGAGCGAGCCCGCGGCGCGGATGCCCGGGGCCGTCCGGACGCCCGGCCAGCAGCTGATCACCGTCACCAAGGCCGACACCCGCTCGCCGGTGTACCGGCGGGCCTGGCTGGACCTGGTCGCGGTGAGCCTGCCGCCGGACCCCGACGGCCGGGCGCGGCAGGCCCGCTTCGTCGGCCTGTTCCCGTCCGCGGCGTACACGAGCAGCGTCGTCGACGTCCCGCTGGTGCGGCGCCGCGTCGCCGAGGTCGTCACCCGGTCCGGTGTCCCGTCCGACAGCCACACGGGCAAGGAGCTGCTCGAGGTCCTCGAGACCTACCCCCGCGACGAGCTCCTCCAGGTCGGCGCCGACGAGCTGCTGCCCGTCGCCCTGGCCGTTCTGCACCTGCAGGAGCGACGCCAGACCCGGCTCTTCCTGCGTCAGGACCCCACCGGCCGGTTCTGGTCGGCCCTGGTCTACCTGCCGCGCGACCGGTACACGACCGAGGTGCGGCTGGCCATGCAGCACGTGCTGCTCGAGCGGCTCAACGGCGCGAGCATCGAGTACACGGCCCGGTCCACCGAGTCGGTGCTCGCCCGCCTGCACTTCGTCGTCCGGATGCCCGTGAGCCGCCGCGGTGCGACGAAGCCGGTGGACGTCGACGTCGAGGCGCTCCAGGCCGAGCTCGCGGCGGCCGCCCGCAGCTGGACCGACGAGCTCTCCGACGCCCTCAACGCCCGGTACGGGGCCGACGCCGAGAAGCTCCTGGCCCGCGTCGCCGACGCCTTCCCCACCGGGTACCAGCAGGACTTCTCCGCCGAGCAGGCCGTCGACGACCTGGCGCGGCTGGACGGGCTGTCCGAGGGGCAGCTGTCCATGCGGCTGTGGACCCCGCGGGGTGCCGCGGCGGGGGAGCGGCGGCTCTCCATCTACCGGGTCGGGCAGCGGCTGCTGCTGTCGGAGGTGCTGCCGGTCCTGCAGAACATGGGCGTCGACGTCGTCGACGAGCGGCCGTACGAGATCGACCGCATCGGCGCTCCGCCCACCTGGATCTACGACTTCGGCGTCGCCGTCCCGGCGGGTGAGCTGCCGCTGCTGCGCTCGCTCCCCGAGCGGTTCACCGAGGCGGTCGGCGCCGTCTGGCGCGGCGACGCCGAGGACGACGGGCTCGGCGCGCTGGTCCTGCTGGCCGGCCTCAACTGGCGCCAGGTGAGCGTCGTCCGCGCGTACGTGCAGTGGCTGCGGCAGGCCGGTCTGCCGTTCGGGCAGACCTACGTCCAGCAGACGCTGGCCGCCCACCCCGACGTCGTCGCCCGGCTGGTGCTGCTGTTCGAGACCCGGTTCTCGCCGGGGCGGGTGACCGGCCGGGCCAAGCGGCAGGAGGAGCTGGTCGAGGCGCTGCGCGGCTCGATCGGCGAGGTCGAGTCGCTGGACGCCGACCGCGTCCTCAGCTCGCTGCTCGCCGCCGTCACCGCCACCCAGCGGACGACGTACTACGCGGGCGGACCCCTGGCCCTCAAGCTCGACCCGCACGCCGTCCCGGACCTGCCCGCGCCACGGCCGGCCCGCGAGGTGTGGGTCAGCTCGCCCCGCATCATGGGCATCCACCTGCGGTTCGGCGCCGTCGCGCGCGGTGGCCTCCGGTGGTCGGACCGCCGCGAGGACCTGCGCACCGAGGTGCTCGGCCTGGTCAAGGCGCAGATGGTGAAGAACACCGTCATCGTGCCGACCGGCGCCAAGGGCGGTTTCGTCGTCAAGCAGTCCCTCCCGGAGGGCGCCTCCCGCGACGCCGTGCTGGCGCAGGGGCAGGCCTGCTACAGGGAGTTCATCGGCGCCCTGCTGTCGCTGACCGACAACCTCGTCGAGGGCAAGGTCGTCCCGCCGGAGAAGGTCGTCCGGCACGACGGCGACGACACCTACCTCGTCGTCGCCGCCGACAAGGGGACGGCGACCTTCTCCGACCTGGCCAACGCCGTCGCGATCGAGCGCGGGTTCTGGCTCGGCGACGCGTTCGCCAGCGGCGGCTCGGTCGGCTACGACCACAAGGCGATGGGCATCACCGCCCGCGGCGCGTGGGAGTCGGTGACCCGGCACTTCCGCGAGCTGGGCGTCGACGTCCAGACGCAGGACTTCACCGTCGTCGGCGTCGGCGACATGTCCGGCGACGTCTTCGGCAACGGGATGCTGCTGTCGAAGCACATCCGCCTGGTCGCCGCCTTCGACCACCGGCACGTGTTCGTCGACCCGGCACCCGACGCGGCGGCGTCCTTCGCCGAGCGCAAGCGGCTCTTCGGCCTGCAGCGGTCGTCGTGGGCCGACTACAACCGCTCGCGGATCAGCGCCGGCGGCGGGGTGTGGCCGCGGACGGCGAAGTCGATCCCGGTGTCCGGGCCGATGCGGGCCGCCCTCGGCCTGGCCGACGGCGTGGACTCGCTGACCCCCGTCGAGCTGATCCGGGCGATCCTGCTGGCGCCGGTCGACCTGCTGTTCAACGGCGGCATCGGCACCTACGTGAAGGCGTCGACCGAGAGCGCGCTGGACGTGGGGGACAAGGCCAACGACGCCGTCCGAGTGGACGGCGAGCAGCTGCGCGTCCGTGTGGTCGGCGAGGGCGGCAACCTCGGGCTGACCCAGCGCGGGCGGGTCGAGTACGCGCTCACCGGCGGCCGGGTGAACACCGACGCCATCGACAACTCCGCCGGGGTCGACACCTCCGACCACGAGGTGAACATCAAGATCGCCCTGAACCGGGTGGTGGACGACGGCGAGCTGACCGCCGAGGGCCGGGCGGCGCTGCTGGGCGAGATGACCGACGAGGTCGCCGCCGCCGTCCTGACCGACAACCACGACCAGAACGCCACCCTGGCCGTCGAGGTGACCTCGGCGCGCAGCCTGCTGGACGCCCACGAGCGCTTCCTCCGTTCCCTCGAGCGGTCGGGCCGGCTGGTGCGCAGCGTCGAGGCGCTGCCCGACGACCGGGCCCTCGCCGAGCGGCGGCGCGACGGTCGGGCGCTGACCAGCCCCGAGCTGTCGGTGCTGCTGGCCTACGCCAAGCTCGAGGCCGGCGACGTCGTCCTCGGGACCGACCTCCCCGACGACCCCGCCCTCGAGGGCCTGCTGACCGGGTACTTCCCGAGCCGGCTGCGCGAGCGCTTCCTCACCGCCATCACCGGGCACCCGCTGCGCCGGGAGATCGTGGCCACCGCGCTGACCAACCGGTCGGTGAACGTCGCCGGGGTCACCGGGCTGTTCCGGCTGGCGCAGGAGACCGGCGTACCGCTGGAGCGGGTGGTTCAGGCGCACGTGGTGGCCCGCGCGGTCTTCGACGTCGACCGGCTGTGGGACGCCGTCGGTTCCCTGGACAACCGGGTGTCGGCGACCGCCCAGGTCGAGCTGCGCACCGAAGCGACCCGCCTGGCCGAGCGGACCACGCGCTGGCTGCTGCGCCAGCCCGAGCTCGCGGCCGAGGAGACGCCGACGATCGCCGAGGTCCGCGACCGCTTCATCGCGCCGGTGGCCGAGGTGCGGGCCGGTCTGCGGACCTGGCTGCTCGGCGGGGAGGCCGAGGCGTACGCGGAACGCGCCGCCCGGCTGCGGGCGGCGGGGGTGCCGGCGGAGCTGGCCGCCGAGGTCGCCGCAGCGCCCCTGATGCCGGCGGCCCTCTACCTGGCGGTGACCGCTGAGCGCACCGGCGCCCCGGTCGCCCTCGCCGGCCGCGTGGTGCAGGCGATCGTCGACCGGCTCAGTTTGGTGCCGCTCCGCGAAATGATCATCGCCCTCCCACGGGACC
>DASQTE010000215.1:0-23681 GCA_035642035.1 Blastococcus sp. | reverse complement strand
GACCACCTCCGGGTCGGCCAGCCGGGGGCCGATCTCGGCGCGGAACTGGGTGAGGAACCGCCGGCTGTCGGTGCTCCAGTCCCCGAGCAGCTCCCGCACCGACGGGTCGGTGAAGACCAGCCACAGCAGGTTCCGCTCGGCGGCCGGGAACGTGGCGACTCCGGGGTACAGGCGCTCGTACGCCCGGTTCCAGCCGACGATCGTCCAGCTGGAGGTGATCACGTACGCCGGGGAGGGGCCGAGCGCGTCCAGCAGCCGCTGCACGTGGGAGGGCATGCCCTCCGGCGCGCCGGCCGGGACCGCGCCGCCGTGCCCGGCGAGCCGGCGGACGTACTCGTGCTCGGCGGGTGACATCCGCAGCGTGCGGGCGAGCGCGTCGACCACCTGGCGGGAGGGCCGGATGTCCCGGCCCTGCTCCAGCCACGTGTACCAGGTGTGGCTCACCCCCGACAGCAGCGCGACCTCCTCGCGGCGCAGGCCGGGCGTGCGGCGGGGGCCACCGGCCGGGAGGCCCGCCTCGCGGGGATCGAGCTGACGGCGGCGCGACGCGAGGAACTCGGCCAGCTCGCGGCGGGCGGTGGGCGACACAGGGGCTCCGGCTCGGTCAGTGGTGGTAGCGGTACCAGTATCGACGCTCTCCTTGTCCCCCCCGGTGACCGGCCTAGCATCGGCGTCCGTGACAACCGTCGAGGACCGCCCCGCAGGCAGTGAGACCGCGAACCTGAAGCCCCGCAGCTTCGAGGTGACCGACGGGGACGCCAAGGCCCCGGCCCGCGCCATGCTCCGCGCGGTGGGCATGCAGGACGAGGACTTCAGCAAGCCGCAGATCGGCGTCGCGTCGTCCTGGAACGAGATCACCCCCTGCAACCTGTCCCTGGACCGGCTGGCCAAGCGGGCCAAGGAGGGGGTGCGCGCCGCGGGCGGGTTCCCGCTCGAGTTCGGCACGATCTCCGTCTCGGACGGGATCTCCATGGGGCACGAGGGCATGCGCGCCTCGCTGGTCTCCCGCGAGGTCATCGCCGACTCGGTGGAGACCGTCATGTTCGCCGAGCGGCTCGACGGCTCGGTCCTGCTCGCGGGCTGCGACAAGTCGCTGCCCGGCATGCTGATGGCCGCCGCCCGTCTCGACCTCGCCAGCGTCTTCCTCTACTCCGGCTCGACGCTCCCCGGGAAGCTCGGCGACCGGGACCTCACGATCATCGACGTCTTCGAGGCCGTCGGCGCCTGCGCGCGCGGACTGATCAGCCGGGACGAGCTGACCGCCATCGAGAAGGCCGCCTGCCCCGGCATGGGCTCCTGCGGTGGCATGTACACCGCGAACACGATGGCCAGCGTGGCCGAGGCGCTTGGCATGGCGCTGCCCGGCAGCGCCGCGCCGCCGGCACCCGACAGCCGCCGCGACGCCTTCGCGGTCGCCTCGGGCGAGGCGGTGGTCAACCTGCTCCGCAAGGGCATCACGGCCCGGCAGATCATGACCCGCGAGGCGTTCGAGAACGCCATCACCGTCGTGATGGCGCTCGGCGGCTCGACCAACGCCGTCCTGCACCTGATGGCCATGGCCCACGAGGCGCGGGTGGAGCTCTCGCTCGAGGACTTCAACCGGATCGGCGACCGGACGCCGCACCTGGCCGACGTCAAGCCGTTCGGCCGCTACGTGATGACCGACGTCGACCGCATCGGCGGCGTCCCCGTGGTGCTGCGCGCGCTGCTGGACGCGGGCCTGCTGCACGGCGACGTGCTGACCGTGACCGGCAAGACGATGGCCGAGAACCTGGCCGAGATCGCCCCGCCTGACCCGGACGGCGCGATCATCCACGCGATGAGCGAGCCGATCCACCGGACCGGCGGCCTGACGATCCTGCGCGGCTCGCTGTCCCCGGACGGCGCGGTCGTGAAGTCGGCCGGCTTCGACACCGACGTCTTCGAGGGCACCGCCCGGGTGTTCGACGGCGAGCAGGGCGCGATGGACGCCGTCACCGAGGGCACCCTCGCGCCCGGCGACGTCGTCGTGATCCGGTACGAGGGCCCCAAGGGCGGCCCCGGCATGCGCGAGATGCTCGCCGTCACCGGTGCGATCAAGGGCGCCGGCCTCGGCAAGGACGTGCTCCTCCTGACCGACGGGCGCTTCTCCGGCGGCACCACGGGTCTGTGCATCGGCCACGTCGCCCCCGAGGCCACCGACGGGGGCCCCATCGCGTTCGTGCGCGACGGCGACCCGATCCGGCTCGACCTCGCCAACCGCACCCTCGACCTGCTGGTCGACGAGGACGAGCTGGCCCGCCGCCGGGAGGGCTGGAGCCCGCTGCCGCCGCGCTACACGACCGGGGTGCTGGGCAAGTACGCCAAGCTCGTCGGGTCGGCCGCGCAGGGCGCGATCTGCGGCTGACCGCGCGCGAGGGGCTTCACCCCGAGGGGTGACGGCGGCTCCCGACGGCTCGTACTCCCCGGTGTGGCTGCCGAGAGGAGGGTGTGGACTCACGTCGATGGTGGCTGCTCGCCGCCGCCGTGCCGGTCGCCTTCGGGTGCGCCCTGGCCGCGGCGCGACCTGCGCTGCACGCCGCCGGTGAGGTCGCCGTCATGGCCGCCGGGCTGGTCGCGGCGGTGGTGGTGTGGCGCACCGCGGCCCGCACCGCCCGACCGCGCGCCTGGCGGCTGTTCGCCCTCGCACCGCTCTTCCCGGTCGTGGGAGCGGTGGTCGCCGCGCTCGCCCATCCCATCGACCCCGTCCAACTGGCGGTCTTCCGCTGGGTCCCGACGGTGCCGGGCTACGTCCTCGCCATCATCGCCATCCTGAGCCTCGTCGACTGCCGCGGGCTGCGCGCCCGCCCCCGGGTCGCCGTCGAGGTCGCCCTGTTCCTGTTCGCGTCGCTGATCATGGTCAGCCTGCTCGTGGTGGGGCCGGCCGCCCGCTGGGCCGCGCTCGGCCTCGACGAGCGGACCGTGCTCGGCGCCGCCGTGCTCACCACCTCCGCCACGATGGCGGCGGCGCTGACCGCGCTGAGCGTCGTCGAGCCCAGCCGGCGCACGATGGCCGTCGTCCTGCTGGCGGGCACCGTGCTGCTCACCGCCGGCCGCGGGCTCAGCACGTCGGCGATGCTCTCCGGGACGCCGGTGCCGGTCGGTGCCGCCCGCTTCCCGGTCGCCGCCGGACTGCTGCTCCTCGCGCTCGCCGTGCTCCTGGACGCACGGCCGGCCGCGCCGCCCGCGGGCCGGCAGGGGCAGCGCTCGTTCGACCTGGGGCAGATCCTGCCCCACCTCACGTTGCTGTCGGCGGTCGCGACGGTCGGCGTCGTCGCCCTCTCCGGCGGGCGGCCGACGCGGGGGATGATCGCCGGCCTCGTCTTCTGCGTCGCCCTGGCCGCCGTCCACCGGTGGCTGTCGGCCCGCGAGGAGCACCGGCTCACCGCGCGCCTCCGGCGCAGCGAGTCCTACTTCCGCTCGGTGGTCCGGTCCGGGAGTGACGCCGTCGTCATCCTCGATGACGACCTGCGGATCACCTGGGCCTCCCCGGCGCTCGACCGTGCCCTGGGCGACGCCGCCGCCGGCCTGGTCGGCCGCCCGCTGCTCGAGGCCGTCCACCCCGACGACGTCCCGGGTCTCTCCGCCGCCCTGCCGGTGGGGGGCACGGCCGTCGCGCCGGTCGCCTCGGACAGCGGCCTGCTCACCCTGCGCCTGCCCGACGCGGTGGGGGAGTGGCGCTACCTGGAGGCCGGCGTCTCCGATCTGCGCGGGGACCCCGACGTCGGTGCCGTCGTCCTGCACTGCCGGGACATGACCGAGCGGCACGCCCGCGAGCAGGCGCTGCAGAGCGTCGCCTACACCGACCCGATGACCGGTCTGCCCAACCAGGCCGGTGTCCTGTCCGCGCTGCAGGCCGCCGTCACCGAGCCCGCGGCTGCGCCTTCGACGCTGCTGATGATCGAGCTGGTCGGGCTGGCCGCCGCCCGCGAGCACACGGGCCGGCACACCGTCGGCACCGTCATGACCGAGATCGCCCGCCGGCTGCGCGCCACCGTGCGCGGCGAGGACGCGGTGGCACGGCTCGGCGGCGGGGCGTTCGCGATCCTGGCCCACGGGGACGACGCCGACGTCGACCACCTGGCCAACCGCTGCCTCTCGGTCGTGGAGCAGCCGATCATGACGTCGGCCGGTCTGGTCGAGCTGACAGCCGGCATCGGCGTCGTGCCCATCGAGGCCGGGGCGGGGGTCGAGGCGCTGCTGGAGCGGGCCGACCTCGCCGTCCGCGCCGCGCACGACGCGGGACCCGGCTCCGCCCGCCGCTACGACACCGCGCTCGGCGACGCCGCCGCACGCCGGGACCGGCTCCGTCGCGACCTGCAGGGCGCCCACGGGCGCGACGAGCTCTACCTGCTGTTCCAGCCGATCGTGTCGCTGGAGGAGCAGCGGATCACCGGGCTCGAGGCGGAGCTCCGGTGGCGCCACGGCGTCCTGGGGGACATCGCGCCGACCGAGTTCGTGCCGGTCGCCGAGCGCGCCGGCCTGCTCGGCGAGCTGGTGCGCTGGGGTCTGGTCGAGGCGACCACCGCGACCGGCAACCTGCCCGTGGGCCGTGCGCCGCTGCGCGTCGGCATGAAGGTGCCGGCCGGCTACCTCTCCGGCGGCACGCTCGTCGGTGACGTCGAGGCGGCGCTGTCCCGGTCCGGTCTCTCCCCGGAACGCCTGGTGCTGCAGATCGGCGCGCCGTCGGTCGCCGCCGACGACGAGCGCCTCGGGCTGGACATCTCGAGCCTGCGGCTGATGGGCGTGCACGTCGCGCTCACCGGCTTCGGCAGCGACTCGTCGGCCCTGGCCCACCTCACCCGGCTGCCCATCGACATCGTCAAGCTCGACCGCTCGCTCATCACCCGCATCGACCGCGACCCGCAGAGCCGCGCGCTGTGCCAGTCGGTCGTGGGCATCGGCAAGGCGCTCGGGCTCGACGTCGTGGCCGAGGGCGTGGAGACGGCGGCCCAGTTGGCGGCGCTCAGCGGCTTCGGCTGCGGATTCGCCCAGGGCTTCGTCGTCGCCCGTCCCATGCCGCTGTCCGGGTTCACGGAGCTCGTCGCCGGCGGCGACGCAGTCGTCCTGCCCGGCCTGATCGGCGTGCGGTGAGCCCCGCCGCCCGCTAGTCGCGCACGGTCAACCTCCTGCTCGTGGGAACCGCCCTCGTCATGGCCGTCCTGCGCCTCGCGGCCCCGGCGGTCTCGGACGTCGTCACGCCGCTGCTGCTCGGTGCCACGGCGGCGCTCGCGATCGTCGTGAATCCTCCGGCACACCGCCCGGCTGCCGGCCCTTCGTGACGTCACCGAACGCCGATCCACCCAGCGCGAGCCGGAGAAGCTGGCCTACACCGACTTCCTCACCGGGCTGCCCAACCGTGCCCGGCTGATGGCCGGCCTGGCCGCCGCCCGGTCGCGCGCGGCGAAGGGTCAGGCGTCCAGCTTGCTGTTCCTGGACCTCGACGGCATCAAGCCGGTGAACGACGTCGCCGGGCACGAGGCGGAGGACCACCTGCTCGTCCAGGTGGCCGAACGGCTGCGGCTCACCGTCCGCGACGGCGACCTGGTCGGCCGGCTGGGCGGCGACGAGTTCGCCGTGCTCGTCGCCGATGGCCTCGAGGACGGCACCGCGCTCGCCGAGCGGACGTCGCCGACCTGCGCACCGTTCAGCCGGCCTGCGGGAGCCACACCGGCGCTGCTCGGCGTCGCGCCGCCGGAAAATGGACACCGCAGTCCACTTGATGGGACAGGCTGGTTGACGAGCCCCTCCGCCGAGGCGCACAGTGTGCAGGTGCCCAGCGCCAGCCTGCTCCACCACGACTGCTCGCGCAGCCTCGTAGTCGCCTAGCGCGTCGGTCCCTGACCGACGCGCTGACCCCTCCGTGCCTGTGGCACGAGGGGTTTTTTGTTGCCCACGCCCCACCGCTGACCCGCCCCGCCAGCAAGGCCTCAGGAGAACGCTGCGATGACCACCACCCCGAGCGAGCACGCCGCCCGCCCCACCTCCGGCGGCCCGGCCCGGGACGCCGACTCCCGCGACGCCGCGACCCGGGAGGCCGCCGCCGCTCTCACCGGCGTCGAGACGACCGCCCGGTCGGTCGCCGAGGCCGCCGCCCTGCCGGCGACCGGGATCACCGGCGCGCAGAGCCTCATCCGCTCGCTCGAGGCCGTCGGCGTCGAGGTCATCTTCGGCATCCCCGGCGGGGCGATCCTGCCGGCCTACGACCCGCTGTTCGACTCGGACGTTCGCCACGTCCTCGTCCGTCACGAGCAGGGCGCGGGGCACGCGGCGACGGGGTACGCGCAGGCCACCGGGAAGGTCGGCGTCTGCATGGCCACCTCCGGGCCGGGCGCGACCAACCTGGTGACCCCGCTGGCCGACGCGCACATGGACTCCGTGCCGATCGTCGCCATCACCGGTCAGGTGCCCAGCCGGGCGATCGGCACCGACGCCTTCCAGGAGGCCGACATCCGCGGCATCACGATGCCGGTCACCAAGCACAACTTCCTGGTCACCGACCCCGACGAGATCCCGCAGCGCATCGCCGAGGCGTTCCACCTGGCGGCCACCGGGCGCCCGGGACCGGTGCTCGTGGACATCCCCAAGGACGTCCTCCAGGCGACCACCGACTTCGCCTGGCCGCCCCGGCTCGACCTCCCCGGCTACAAGCCGACCACGCGGCCGCACGGCAAGCAGGTCCGCGAGGCCGCGACGCTCGTCGCCGGCGCGCGCCGGCCGGTGCTCTACGTCGGCGGGGGCGTGCTCAAGGCCGGCGCCACCGAGGAGCTGGCGGAGCTGGCCGCCCTGACCGGGGCGCCCGTCGTCACCACGCTCATGGCGCGCGGGGCGTTCCCCGACAGCCACCCGCAGAACCTGGGCATGCCCGGCATGCACGGCAACGTCACCGCCGTCACAGCGCTGCAGAAGGCCGACCTCCTCGTGGCGCTCGGCGCCCGCTTCGACGACCGCGTGACCGGTGACCTGGCCACCTTCGCGCCCGACGCCCTCGTGGTCCACGCCGACATCGACCCGGCGGAGATCGGCAAGAATCGCAAGGCCGACGTGCCGATCGTGGGCGACGCCAAGGAGACCATCGCCCAGCTGGTCGAGGCCCTGCGCGCCGAGCACGAGGCCGGCCGGACCCCCGACCTCGCCGCCTGGTGGGCCCAGCTGGACGACTGGCGCGAGCGTTACCCGCTCGGCTACGACTGGCCCGAGGACGGCTCGCTGTCGCCGCAGTACGTGATCGAGCGGCTGGGCGCCATCGCCGGACCCGACGCGATCTACGCGGCCGGCGTCGGCCAGCACCAGATGTGGGCGGCCCAGTTCGTGAAGTACGAGAAGCCGGGGACCTGGCTCAACAGCGGTGGCCTCGGGACCATGGGCTACGCCGTGCCCGCCGCCATGGGCGCCAAGTACGGCCGCCCCGACACCACCGTGTGGGCGATCGACGGCGACGGCTGCTTCCAGATGACCAACCAGGAGCTCGCCACCTGCGCGATGGAGGGCATCCCGGTCAAGGTCGCCGTCATCAACAACGGCAACCTGGGCATGGTCCGGCAGTGGCAGACCCTGTTCTACGAGGGCCGGTACTCCAACACCAAGCTGCACGCCCAGCACCCCGACGGCACCCCGAAGCCGGTGCGCATCCCCGACTTCGTGCTCCTGGCCGAGGCCCTGGGCTGCGTCGGGCTGCGGTGCGAGAGCAAGGACGACGTCGACGCGGTGATCGAGAAGGCCATGGCGATCAACGACGCCCCGGTCGTCATCGACTTCGTCGTCGGCCACGACGCCCAGGTGTGGCCGATGGTCGCCGCGGGCGCCAGCAACGACGACATCCTGGCCGCGCGCGACGTGCGGCCCGTGTTCGGAGAGGGCCAAGTCTGACGAAGGACCCCCTTCCCCCCACCGCTCGCACGCTCGCGCCGGGCCCCTGAAGGGGGCCGTACGAAAGGAACTTCGCCCATGTCCCGGCACACGCTCTCGGTCCTGGTCGAGAACAAGTCCGGTGTCCTGGCCCGCGTCGCGGCGCTGTTCAGCCGTCGCGGGTTCAACATCGAGTCCCTGGCCGTCGGGCCGACGGAGAACCCCGATCTGTCGCGCATGACGATCGTGGTCGACGCCGACACCCAGCCGCTCGAGCAGATCACCAAGCAGCTGAACAAGCTCATCGAGATCATCAAGATCGTCGAGCTGGACTCCAGTGCCGCCGTCCAGCGCGAGCTGCTGCTGGTGAAGGTGCGCGCGCCCATGGCCGAGCGCACGCAGGTGCTCCAGACCGCCGAGCTGTTCCGTGCCCGGGTGGTGGACGTCAACCCCGACACGGTCACCCTCGAGGCCACCGGCACCCCCGACAAGCTGCAGGCGCTGCTCGCCGTCCTGGCCCCGCTCGGGATCAAGGAGATGGCCCAGTCCGGCACCGTCGCCCTGGGCCGGGGTCCGCGGTCGATGTCCGGCGCCGGTACCTTGCGGCCAGTCGAACGCTCCGCCTAGACGAAGGACCCCCTCGCCCCCCACCGCTCGCCCGCTCGCGGCGGGACCCTGCGAGGGGGCCGTTCCATCCACTCACCACCAAGGGAGCAGCACCGCATGGCCGCCGAGATCTTCTACGACGACGACGCCGACCTGTCGATCATCCAGGGGCGCACCGTCGCCGTCCTCGGGTACGGCAGCCAGGGTCACGCGCACGCGCTCTCCCTGCGCGACTCGGGGGTCGACGTCCGCGTCGGCCTGCCCGAGGGCAGCAAGAGCCGTCCCAAGGCCGAGGCCGAGGGCCTGCGGGTCGTCACGCCCGCCGAGGCGGCCGCCGAGGCGGACCTGATCATGATCCTGGCGCCCGACCACGTGCAGCGGACGCTGTACGCGGAGTCCGTCGAGCCCAACCTCCAGGACGGCGACGCGCTGTTCTTCGGCCACGGCTTCAACATCCGGTTCGGCTACATCAAGCCCCCGGCCGGCGTCGACGTCGCGATGGTCGCCCCCAAGGGCCCCGGCCACCTGGTGCGCCGCGAGTTCAGCGACGGCAAGGGCGTGCCCTGCCTCGTGGCGGTCGAGCAGGACGCCAGCGGCTCGGCGCTGCAGCTCGCGCTGTCCTACGCGAAGGGCATCGGCGGCACCCGCGCCGGAGTCATCAGGACGACCTTCGCCGAGGAGACCGAGACCGACCTCTTCGGTGAGCAGGCCGTCCTCTGCGGTGGCGCCAGCGCGCTGATCACCGCCGGCTTCGAGACCCTGACCGAGGCCGGCTACCAGCCCGAGGTCGCCTACTTCGAGTGCCTCCACGAGCTCAAGCTGATCGTCGACCTCATGTACGAGGGCGGCATCGCCAAGCAGCGCTGGTCGGTGTCGGACACCGCCGAGTACGGCGACTACACCTCCGGCCCGAAGGTGATCGACGCCCGCGTGAAGGAGTCGATGGGCGAGGTCCTGGCCGCGATCAAGGACGGCTCGTGGGCCGCTGCCTTCATCGCCGACCAGGACGCCGGCGCGCCGGACTTCAAGCGCCGCCGGGCCGAGGCCGAGGCGCACCCGATCGAGGAGACCGGCCGCAAGCTCCGCGGTCTCATGAGCTGGGTGTCCGCGTCGGACGACTACACCGGTACCGCCGCCCGCAGCTGAACGACGACGTGGAACGGCCCCCACCGCCTCGGGCGGTGGGGGCCGTTCCGCTGTCAGGGGGTCAGCGGGCGCCGCGGGAGGCGAACCACTGCTGGGAGACCGGCTGGGTGAGCAGGACGAAGATCCCCACGCCCGCGGCGATGAGGAGCAGCGACGAGAAGTCGAAGCTGCCCTGCGTGAGCGCCAGGACCAGGCCCAGGAGGGCGAGGCCCGCGGTGACCAGACCGGCGATCTTGAGGATCGTGCTGTTCTTGCCCTGGATGGCGACGATGCCGCCCCAGATGTTCACCGCCGCGAGTGCCAGGTACAGCACCCCGAAGACCGCCAGCAGCCCGAACAGGCTGGCCAGGGCGAAGAGGGCGAGCGAGCCGAGCAGGGCGAAGAAGGCCACGACGAAGCCCAGCATCGCGGCGACGAGGACCTGCGGCGGCCGCTGCCCGGTCACGGCGCCGTAGCCCGCCGGAGCCCCGAGACCCGCGGAGGAGCCGTAGCCGGCCGGTGCGCCGTAGCCCTGCTGGGCGGGCGGCGGCGGAGCCGCACCCCAGTCCGGCTGGCCCTGCGGCGGCGGGGGAGGGCTTCCCTGCGGATGGGTCTGGTCCGGACCGGGCTGGTCCGAACCGAACGTGGGGCTGGACATGGGCGGCTCCTCCATCAGCGCTCACTCCGCCGGGTCGGCGGTCGGTGGCGGAGTGTAGGGCCCGCCACCCGGTCATGGGAGCTTCGCGCGTCCGTCCGGGATACGGCTCCCTCGCACGGGTCAGCGGCCGCGTCGCGCCCGGTGGGCGGCGAAGAAGTCCGCAGCCGGCTTCAGGCAGAGCAGGACGACGATCGCGACCGCCGCGAGCAGGAACAGCAGGTTGAAGACGACGTTGCCGGCCCCGCTGCTGCTGTCGCCCAGGCTGCCGAGGAACCCGAGCAGGGTGAGCGCGATGGCGATCGAGCCACCCACCAGGAGCATCACCCGGCTGCGCCCGGAGAGCGCCCACACCGAGCCCCAGATCATGACGACGGTCCAGGCCAGGGCGAGGAAGGCGAAGAAGAGCACGATGCCGGCCGCCGCACCGGCGAGGTCGCCGAAGCCGGCGGTCTCGTCGGTGTCGAGGCCGCCGAAGAGCGCGCCGGCGAACAGGAGGAGGAGCGTGCCGATCACGCCGAGGGCGCCGAACACGAAGCCCAGGACGGCGGCGGTGATCACGGGGGCGGGCTTGGCCGGCTGGCCCGAGCCGTACTGGCCGTAGGCCGGCGGCTGGCCGTACTGCTGCCCGTACGCCGCCGGGTACTGCTGCTGCCCGTAGGCGGGCTGGCCGTACTGCTGCTGCTGGCCGTACTCCGGCTGCCCGTACTGCGGCTGCCCGTAGGGCTGCTGGCCGAACGGCTGCTGCCCGTACTGGGGCTGCCCGTACGCGGGCGGCTGCCCGTACTGCGGCTGCCCCTGCTCGGGCCCGCCATACCCGGGGGTGCTGCCCGATCCCGGGGGGGTGGACTCGGAACGACCCTGGTCGTCGGACTGGCTCATGATCTCCTCCGTCGGCGCCGGGCGTTCCCGGACTCCCGCGGCCAGGATGTCGGGGCGGCCGGACCGGCACAAGCGTGCCGCTCCGGGCCGTGGACAGGGGCCGTCCCGCCCAGGTGCGGTGTCGTCCCACTGTGTGGACACTCATAGGCTGTCCCGCTGTGACCACGACCCTGCCCGTCGTCCTGATCGCCGAAGAGCTCGCCCCGAGCGTCCTGGAGGTGCTGGGGTCCGACGTCGAGATCCGCCACGTGGACGGCGCGGACCGTGCGGCGCTGCTCCCGGCCCTGGCCGACGCGGCGGCGGTGATGATCCGCAGCGCCACGCAGATCGACGCCGAGGCACTGGCCGCCGCGCCCAACCTCAAGGTCGTCGCCCGCGCCGGCATCGGCCTGGACAACGTCGACGTCGCCGCCGCCACCGAGCGCGGCGTCATGGTGGTCAACGCCCCGACGTCGAACATCGTGAGCGCCGCCGAGCACGCTGTCGCGCTGCTGCTCGCGGCCGCACGCCAGATCCCCGCGGCCGACGCCACCCTCCGGCAGGGGCAGTGGAAGCGGTCGAAGTTCATGGGCGTCGAGGTCACCGACAAGACCGTCGGCGTCGTCGGCCTCGGGCGCATCGGCGTCCTGGTCGCACAGCGGCTGGCCGCCTTCGGCGTCACGCTCATCGCCTACGACCCCTACATCCAGCCCGGTCGTGCCGCCCAGCTCGGCGTCCGGCTGGTCTCGCTGGAGGAGCTGCTCCGGGAGTCGGACTTCATCACCATCCACCTCCCGAAGACCCCCGAGACGCTCGGCCTGATCGGCGCCGCGGAGCTGGCCACCACCAAGAAGGGCGTCATCATCGTCAACGCCGCCCGCGGCGGGCTGGTCGACGAGGCGGCGCTGGCCGAGGCCCTGAAGTCAGGTCAGGTGGGCGCGGCCGGGCTCGACGTCTACGCCAAGGAGCCGTCGACCGACAGCCCGCTGTTCGGGCTGCCCAACACGGTCGTGACGCCGCACCTGGGGGCCTCGACCACCGAGGCGCAGGACAAGGCCGGCACGGCCGTGGCCCAATCCGTGCGGCTGGCGCTGCAGGGCGAGTTCGTGCCGGACGCCGTCAACGTCCAGGCCGGCGGCATCGTCGCCGAGGACGTGCGGCCGGGCCTGCCGCTGGCGGAGAAGCTCGGCCGGGTGTTCACCGCTGTCGCCGGCGGGCTGGCCCAGTCCGTCACCGTCGACGTCCGGGGCAAGCTCGCCGAGTTCGACGACTCGGTGCTCCAGCTGGCCGTGCTCAAGGGCGTGTTCTCCGACGTGGTCGAGGAGCAGGTCACCTACGTGAATGCGCCGCTGTTCGCCGAGCAGCGCGGGCTGGAGGTCGCCCTCACCAGCGACGTGGAGAGCCCCGACTACCGCAACCTGATCGCCCTGCGCGGTGCCATGGCCGACGGCACCGAGGTGACGGTCTCCGGCACGCTCTTCGGCAAGAACCAGGTGCCCAAGCTCGTCGAGGTCCTCGGCTTCGACATGGACCTGGACCTGTCGGGCTACCTGCTCTTCTTCGTCTACACCGACCGCCCGGGCGTCGTCGGCACCGTCGGCGCCGCCCTGGGCGAGGCCGGCATCAACATCGCCGGCGCGCAGGTCAGCCGCACGACCCGCGGGGGAGAGGCGCTCATGGCCGTCACCGTGGACAGCGGGGTCCCCGCCGAGCTGCTGGGCGACATCGCCGAGCGGATCGGTGCCCGCGAGGCCCGCGCCGCCGACCTCAACCCCCTCTGACTCAGGAGTCGACGCCATGCGCCTGGCAGTGATCGCTGGAGACGGGATCGGCCCCGAGGTGGTGACCGAGGGACTGAAGGTCCTGCGCGAGGTCGCCCCCGACATCGAGCCCACCCACTACGACCTCGGGGCGATGCGCTGGCAGCGCACCGGTGAGCTGCTGCCCGACACGGTGCTCGACGAGCTCCGCGGGCACGACGCGATCCTGCTCGGCGCGATCGGCGACCCGAGCGTCCCGCCGGGGATCCTCGAGCGCGGTCTGCTGCTGCAGCTGCGCTTCGAGCTCGACCACCACGTCAACCTCCGCCCCGCGCGGCTGTTCGACGGCGTCACCAGCCCGCTGGCCGACCCCGGCCCGATCGACATGCTGTGCGTGCGCGAGGGCACCGAGGGGCCCTACGTCGGCAACGGTGGCGTGCTCCGCAAGGACACCCCGCAGGAGGTCGCCACCGAGGTCAGCCTCAACACCGCGTTCGGCGTCGAGCGGGTGGTGCGCTACGCCTTCGAGCGGGCCGTCGCCCGGCCGCGCAAGCACCTCACCCTGATCCACAAGACCAATGTGCTCACCCACGCGGGCGGGCTGTGGTCGCGGGTCGTGGAGGAGGTCTCGGCGGAGTTCCCCGAGGTCACCGTCGCCTACCAGCACGTCGACGCCGCCTCGATGTTCTTCATCACCGACCCCGGGCGCTACGACGTCATCGTCACCGACAACCTGTTCGGCGACATCGTCACCGACGTCGCGGCGGCGGTCACCGGTGGCATCGGCCTGGCCGCCAGCGGCAACCTCGACGCGTCCGGCACCAACCCCAGCATGTTCGAGCCGGTGCACGGGTCGGCGCCCGACATCGCGGGGCAGGGGATCGCCGACCCCACCGCCACGGTGCTGTCGGTCGGGCTGCTGCTCGAGCACCTCGGCCGGACCGAGCAGGCGAAGAAGGTCAACGCCGCCGTCGCGTTCGACCTCTCCACCCGCTCGCCCCAGGGGCCGGTGCGCACCACCGACGTCGGCGACCGCCTCGCGGCCCTCGCCGGCGGCTGACTCACTCCGGGGGGTGCTCGAGGAGCAGGTCGCCGACTGGCACGGGCAGCCGGGCCTGGGCGCGCAGCTCGGCGGGCTCGGCGTACTCGAGCCTGACCCGGCAGCCCTCGGGGGATGCCTCGACCAGCACGACCGCGGACCAGGCCCAGTCCTCGCCCGGCTCGGCGGCGTCCGTCCCATCGGTCAGCGGCACCGGCAGCCGGCACCACCAGCGCCGGTCGAGCGCCGCCAGGCCGCGCCCCGCCAGGAGCGCTGTCGCCGTCGCCGGGTCCTGGGCCGGGCCGAGGGCGGACCCGACGAGGGTCACGGGGACGACGCGGTCCGGCGAGCCGTCGGGTACGAGGTAGCCGACGTGCTCGCCGTCCGCGGGACGGTGCACGGGGTGCCAGCCGGTCGGGATCACCGGAGATGGTTACCAGCCCGCTCGCCGCCCCGTCGTCCGATTTCGGGGACCGGGGGCCGCCACCGCGGGGGTGTGCGTGCTTTCATGGTGGCGATGCACACCACCGGCACGATCATCATCAGCTAGCGCGCAGTCACCTCCCCGACTGCGCGCAGACCTCCCGTACCCGGGGGGTCTTTTTCGTGTCCGGGCCGGATCCCCGCTCCAGGAGTCCCCATGACCAGCACCGACTTCCACGTCTTCGACACCACGCTGCGCGACGGCGCCCAGCGGGAGGGCGTCAGCTACTCCGTGGCCGACAAGCTGGCCGTGGCGCGGCTCCTCGACGAGGTCGGCGTCGGGTTCATCGAGGGCGGCTGGCCCGGGGCCCTGCCCAAGGACACCGAGTTCTTCGCCCGCGCCCGCACCGAGCTGAAGCTCCGGCACGCGCAGCTCGTGGCGTTCGGGGCGACCCGCAAGGCCGGCGTCCGCGTCGGGGACGACCCGCAGGTCCGCGCGCTGCTCGACGCCGAGACACCGGTCGTCTGCCTCGTGGCCAAGTCCGACGTCCGCCACGTCCGGGAGGCGCTGCGCACGACGCTGGAGGAGAACCTGGCGATGGTCGCCGACACGGTGGCCTTCTTCGTGGCGCACGGCCGCCGGGTGTTCCTCGACTGCGAGCACTTCTTCGACGGCTACGCCGTCGACCCGGCTTACGGCGTGCGGGTCCTGGAGGCGGCGTTCGCGGCGGGCGCGGAGGTCGGGGTCCTCTGCGACACCAACGGCGGGATGCTGCCCATGGGCGTCGGGCGCGTGGTCACCGACGTGCGGGCGCGCACTGCGGGGAAGCTCGGCATCCACTGCCAGGACGACACCGGGTGCGCGGTCGCCAACACGCTCGCGGCGGTGGAGGCCGGGGTCACCCACGTGCAGGGCACGGCGAACGGCTACGGCGAGCGGGCGGGCAACGCCGACACGTTCGCCCTGATCGGCAACCTGGTGACCAAGATGGGGCTGCCGGTCGTGCCCGCGGAGTGCCTGCCCGAGCTGCAGCGGGTGAGCCACGCGATCGCCGAGCTGGCGAACATCGCCCCCGACGAGCACCAGCCCTTCGTCGGTGCGTCCGCGTTCGCCCACAAGGCGGGCCTGCACGCCAGCGCCATCAAGGTGCGGCCGGAGCTCTACAACCATCTCGACCCGGCCGTCGTCGGCAACGACATGCGGATCCTGGTGACCGAGATGGCCGGCCGGGCGTCCATCGAGCTCAAGGGCCGCGAGTTGGGCGTCGATCTGGCGGGCCAGGGCGATGCCATCGGCCGCGTCGTCGACCAGGTCAAGGTCCTCGAGGCCGACGGCTGGTCCTTCGAGGCCGCGGACGCCTCGTTCGAGCTGCTGCTGCGCGCCCAGCTGCCCGACCCGCCGCCGCCGCTGTTCGAGCTGGAGAGCTACCGGACCTCCGTCGAGCACTGGGGCAACGGCGTCGTCGTCAGCGAGGCGACCGTCAAGGTGCACCTGGTGAACGCGGACGGCACGCGCGAGCGGGTCATCAGCACCGGTGAGGGGAACGGGCCGGTCAACGCACTGGACAACGCCCTCCGCCAGGCGCTGGTGTCCCGCTACCCGCAGCTGGCCGACGTGTCGCTGGCCGACTACAAGGTCCGCATCCTCGGGTGGAAGGGCGGCACCAGTGCCACCACCCGCGTGCTGGTCGACACCACCGACGGGGTGCGGGAGTGGACCACCGTCGGCGTCCACGCGAACATCGTCGAGGCCTCGTGGCACGCCCTCGTCGACGCGCTGACCTTCGCCGTCGTCCGCCACCCGTCGTCCGCCAGGTGACGCTCCGGTGGTGACCGGGCCCGTCGCGCAGGGGTTCGTCACGGAGCCGTCTCGTCCGATTGACGTGACCTGGCTCACCCCATAGTTTCAGGACGAGAACATGTGTTCGCGATGCGAACACAGCGAACCGTCATCGCCGGCAAGGGAGCCCTCCGATGCGTCGTCTGCTCACCCCGCTCGCAGCCCTGGCACTCGTGGTCCCGGTCGCCGCGTGCGGCGGCGACGACTCCGGCGACAGCGGCGGGGGCGGTGGTGGCGGCGGCGAGCAGGAGGTCCGCGAGCTGCGCGTCGGGGTCATCCCGATCGTCGATGTCGCCCCGATCTACCTCGGCGTGGAGCAGGGCTTCTTCGAGGAGCAGGGGCTCGAGGTGGAGCTCGTCCCCGGTTCCGGCGGTGCCGCCGCGGTGCCCGGCGTCGTGTCCGGCGACTACGACTTCTCCTTCGGCAACGTGACCTCGATCCTCCTGGCGAGCTCCGAGGGCCTGCCGCTGCGCATCGTGGCCAACGGGGTGTCCTCCACGGCCGACCCCGAGACCGACTTCTCGGCGGTTGTCGTGCCGGGCGGCAGCGACATCCAGTCGGTGGCCGACCTCGAGGGCAGGCGGGTGGCGGTCAACAACCTCAAGAACATCGGTGAGGTCACCATCCGCCAGGGCATCGAGGACGCCGGCGGCGACGGGTCGAACGTCGAGTTCGTCGAGCTGCCCTTCCCGGAGATGCCCGCCGCGGTGGCGGGCGGCAACGTCGACGCCGCATGGGTCGTCGAGCCCTTCGTGACCGTCGCGACCGGCCAGGGCGCCCGCGCGGTCTTCTACCCGTTCGCCGAGCCGATCGAGGACCTGACGGTCGCGACGTACTTCACCCTGGAGCCGACCATCCAGGAGGACCCGGAGCTGGTCGACGCCTTCCAGGCGGCCATCAACGAGTCGCTGCGGTACGCCGACGACAACCCCGACGAGGTGCGCCGGATCCTGCTCACCTACACCCAGATCCCCGAGGCGGCCGCGCAGGCGATCCGGCTGCCGTCGTGGCCGGAAGAGGTGAACTGGGACTCCGTGGAGACGGTCGCCGAGCTGATGACGCAGTTCGGGATCACCGAGGAGACCGCCGACGTGGAGTCGCTGCAGGCGACCGACTGACCGGTGACGGACGCGACGACGGGCGGGGCGCGGACCGTCCGGGAGGCGACGCTGGACGTGCTCCGGCGGCTGGGTCTCACGACGATCTTCGCCAACCCCGGCTCCACGGAGGTGCCTTTCCTCACGGGGCTGCCCGACGACATCCGGTTCGTCCTCGCCCTGCACGAGGGGTCCGTCGTCGGTGTGGCGACCGGCTGGGCGCTCGCCGCCGACCGCCCGGCGCTGGTCAACCTGCACACCACGGCGGGCCTGGGCAACGCCGTCGGAGCCCTGGCCACAGCCCGCGTCAACAGGGCGCCGCTGGTCGTCGTGGTCGGGCAGCAGGACCGCCGCCACCTGGCCCTGGAGCCGTTCCTCACCGGGCGGCTGGAGGGACTGGCCGGCGACTACCCGGTGTGGGTGGACCGGCCCGCCACCGCCCAGGACGTGCCGGGGGCCGTCGCCCGGGCCCACCACGAGGCGGTCACCGGCCGCGGACCCGCGATCGTCGTCGTCCCGATGGACGACTGGGCCCAGCCCCTGACCGGCACCGGTCCCGCCGCCGCGGCGGGGCAGGTCCGCCGGCCGGCCGGCGTGGACGAGCGGACGATCGCCGAGGTCGCCGCGCTGCTGGACGACGCCCGCGCGCCGCTGCTCGTGGTGGGCGCCGGCGCCGACAGCGCGGGCACCCGCGCGGCCCTGGTGACGCTCTCGGAGAAGCTCGACGCCCCGGTGCGCCAGGAGGCGTTCGGCGCCCGTGCCGGCTTCCCGCAGGACCACCCCAACTACCAGGGGCTCCTGCCCGCGGCCCGGGGCCGGCTGCGCGGCGCCGTGGACGGGCACGACGTCGTCCTCGTCGTCGGGGCGCCGGTGTTCCGGCAGTACCCGTTCGAACCGGGTCCCTTCGTCGCCGACGGCGTGCGCGTGGTCGAGGTGAGCCGGGACCCGGCCGAGGTGCACCGCAGCCCGGCGGACCTGGCCGTGCTGACCGACCCCGAGGTCTTCTGCGCCGCCCTGGCCGCGCGGGTCGCCCGCCGCGAGCCGTCCGGCCGCCCGCCCCGCGTGGTGCCGACCGTGCCCCCGCCGGCGCCCGGCGAGCCCCTGCGGGCGCCGCACGTGTTCGCGCTGCTGGGTGAGCGGACCGACCGTGACACGGTGATCGTCGAGGAGACCCCCTCGACGCGCCAGGCGCTCGAGGAGATGGTGCCCGCGCGCGAACCCCTGGCCTTCCTGAGTGCCGCGATGGGCGGGCTCGGGTTCGGCATGCCCGCCGCGATCGGGGTCCGGATGGCCCGTCCCGACCGCCCCGTCGTCGCGGTCCTCGGCGACGGGTCGTCCCTGTACGCGGTCCAGTCGCTCTGGACGGCCGCCAACTACGGCGTAGGAGCGCTGTTCGTCGTGCTCGCCAACGGCGGCTACGCGATCATGGACAAGCTGGCCGAGCGGGCCGGGGGCAAGGCTCCCTGGCCGGGCTTCCCCGAGGTGCGGCTGTCCGCCCTCGCGACGGCGCTGGGCTGCCCGGCGACGCGCATCAGCGGCTACGAGCAGCTGCTCGAGGCCTTCGACGACGTCCTGCCGCGCCTGCGCGACCTGGACCGGCCGCTGCTCCTCGACATCGACGTCGCCCCGGAGCGGGAGTTCGCCCCCTGAGCCGTCAGCCGCGCGGCTGGATCTCGCCCATCGGTCCCCAGCCGGGGACGTCGGCGGCGTCGACGTAGATGATCTGCGGTTGGGCGGCCACGAGGTCCGGCGCCCGCTCGACGAAGTCCCGGAACGCCTGCGTCCCGACGTGGGACGCGCCGGCGTCCGCGTCGCGGAACCCCTCGATGCACACCCACGTGCCCGGTTCCTCGACGCTGCGCGACCACTCGAAGAACAGGCTGCCCTCCTCCGCGTTCACCGCGCGGGCGTAGTCGGCGGCCAGTGCCGACCACTCGTCCTCGCGCTCGGGACGGACGGGCATCTTGACGACGATGAGGATCACCGGAGCTCCTTCACAGCGGGTCGAGGCGCCGGCGCAGCAGGCAGAACTCGTTGCCCTCCGGGTCGGCGAGCACGTGCCACCCCTCGTCCCCGGTCTGACCGACGTCCGCGAAGGTAGCGCCGAGCCCCAGCAGCCGCTCGAGCTCGGCGTCCTGGTCGCGGTCGGTCGGGTTGACGTCGATGTGCAGGCGGAGCTTGCCGGGTGTGGGGTCGGCGACCCGGCCGAACACCAGCGTGGGCGCGGCGCCGCCGAAACCCGCATTGGGACCGATCTCCACCGCGCCGTCCTCCTCCCGGCCGAGGACCCGGTAGTCCAGGACGGCGGCCCAGAAGGCGGCCAGCGCCTCCGGGTCGCGGCAATCGACGACGAGCTCGGAGAAACGGCAGGCCATGGGCGCAACCGTAGGGGCGCGGGGCGGCCGGACTAGCCTCGGGGCGTGCGCATCGTCCGTTTCGCCTCACCTCAGGGCATGTCCTTCGGCGTCCTCGACGGGGACGGCCAGGTCGCCCAGATCGAGGGCCATCCCTTCGGCCGGATCTCCTTCACCGGAGCGCGCTACGCGCAGGCCGACATCCGGCTGCTCTCGCCGATCCTCCCGAGCAAGGTGGTGTGCGTCGGCAAGAACTACGCCGCCCACATCGAGGAGATGAAGGGGCTCACCGGCGACGCGCCCAAGGAGCCGCTGCTGTTCCTCAAGCCCTCGACGTCGGTGATCGGTCCCGGCGACGCGATCCGCATCCCGCCGGGCAGCACCAACGTCCACCACGAGGCCGAGCTCGCCGTCGTCATCGGCGCCCGCGGCGCCCGCAACGTGACGCCGGAGCAGGCCGGCGCCAGCATCTTCGGCTACACGATCGGCAACGACGTCACCGAGCGGGACATGCAGAAGAGCGACGGCCAGTGGACCCGCGCCAAGGGCTTCGACTCCTTCTGCCCGATCGGCCCCTGGATCGAGACCGACCTCCCCGGCCTGGGCCTCGACCCCGCCGATCTGGAGGTCGCCTGCACGGTCGACGGCGAGCCGCGCCAGCAGGGCCGCACCAGCCAGCTGATCTTCGACGTGCCGACGCTGATCTCCTACATCTCGCAGGTCATGACGCTGCTGCCCGGCGACGTCGTCCTCACGGGGACGCCGTCCGGGGTCGGCCCGATCCACCCGGGGCAGCGGGTGGAGGTCACCATCCACGGCCTCGGCTCCCTGGACAACAGCGTGGCAGCCGCCGAGGGCGTCTCCACCGCGGGCGGCGCCCGATGAGTGAGGTCCGCACCCGCTTCTGCCCGTCCCCGACCGGCACGGTGCACGTCGGCCTGATGCGGACGGCCCTGTTCAACTGGGCCCACGCCCGGCACACCGGTGGCACGTTCGTCTTCCGCATCGAGGACACCGACGCCTCCCGGGACTCCGAGGAGTCCTACCGGCACCTCCTCGACTGCCTGCGCTGGCTCGGGCTCGACTGGGACGAGGGGCCGGAGGTCGGGGGACCGCACGGGCCCTACCGGCAGTCGGAGCGGCGCGAGATCTACGCCGACGTCGCCGGCAAGCTGCTGGCCGCCGGGCACGCCTACGAGTCCTTCTCGACCAACGAGGAGGTCGACGCCCGCCGGCGGGCGGCCGGCCAGGACCCGAAGCTGGGCTACGACAACCACGACCGGTTCCTCACCGACGAGCAGAAGGCCGCGTTCCGCGCCGCGGGCCGCGACCCGGTGCTGCGGCTGCGGATGCCCGACGAGGACCTGGTCTGGACCGACCTGGTGCGCGGCGAGGTGCGCTTCGCCGCCGGTTCGGTGCCCGACTTCGTGCTCGTCCGGGCCAACGGGGCGCCGCTGTACCCGTTCGTCAACCCGGTCGACGACGCCCTGATGGAGGTCACCGACGTCCTGCGGGGCGAGGACCTGCTGCCGTCGACCCCGCGCCAACTGGCGCTGTACGCGGCCCTGACCGACATCGGCGTCGCCAAGGGCACCCCCCGGTTCGGCCACCTGCCCTACGTCACCGGTGAGGGCAGCAAGAAGCTGTCCAAGCGCGACCCGCAGTCCAACCTCGACATCTACCGGGAGCGCGGCTTCCTCCCGGAGGGCTTCGCCAACTACCTGGCGCTGCTCGGCTGGTCGATCGCCGAGGATCGCGACATCTTCTCCATGGCGGAGATGGTCGAGGCGTTCGACGTCACGCGGGTGAGCGCCAACCCGGCGCGCTTCGACCTGAAGAAGGCCGAGGCGATCAACGCCACGCACCTGCGCGCGCTGCCGGTCGAGGAGTTCATCGAGCGGGTCACGCCGTTCCTCGCGGAGGCCGGCCTGGTGGCCGAGCCCCCCACCGCGGAGCAGCGGCGGATCCTCGAGGCCATCGCGCCCATGGCCCAGGAGCGCATGATCGTGCTGTCGGAGGCCGTGGGTCTGCTGCGCTTCCTCTTCGTCGACGACGTCGAGATCGAGCCGTCCGCCGCCGAGAAGCAGCTGGCCGGCCCGGAGGCCGCCGAGGTGCTCGACGCGGCCACGACCGCGCTGCAGGCACTGGCCGACTGGTCGACCGCGGCCATCGAGGAGGCGCTGAGGAGCGCGCTCGTCGACGGTCTCGGGCGCAAGCCGCGGCAGGCCTTCGGGCCCGTGCGGGTGGCCGTCAGCGGCCGGACCGTCTCGCCGCCGCTCTACGAGTCCATCGAGCTCCTCGGGCGCGAGCGCACGCTGGCCCGGCTGGCCGCCGCCCGCGCCGGGATCGGGAGCGCTCCGGGGTCCGCCGCCGGATGACCGGACCGGGGAGCGATCCGGTCGCCGACGCGTACGAGGGCCCGCCGCCGACGCGTCGTCCCGAGTACTGGCCGGGCGGTCACGTCGCGCCCCCGTGGGGCGCTCCCGGCGCAGCACCGGTTCCCTGGGGGCCGCAGCAGTGGGCGCCGCAGCCCTGGGCCCAGCCGCCCGCGCAGTGGGCGCCGCAGCCATGGAGACCGCAGCCGTGGGGAGCACCGCCGTGGGGTCCTCCGCCGCCGCCTCCGGCGGTCCGCTGGGTGCCGCCGCCGGGCGCCCCGCCGCACGACGAGCCCCGGTCGTTCCTGCAGGCCATGCGCACCCGCGACTGGGCCTGGTGGCGGCCGCTCCTGGGTCTCCTCCTGCTCACCGTCGTGTACCTCGCCCTGGCCGTCGTGACGGCGGTGGCCGGCGTGCTCGGCCTGCTGGCGAGCGGGGTCGATCCCGGGGAGCTCCCGGACCTGGCCGTCGACCAGTTGAGCGATCCCTGGGTGCTGCTCTTCCTCAACGCCTCGCTGATCGTCGCGATCCCGTGCGTCTGGATGGCGTGGGCGGTGGCGCACGGCATGCGCCGGGGGTGGTCCTCCTCCGTGCTGGCGCGGCTGCGCCGGCGGCTGTTCCTCCCGTACACGCTCATGGCCCTGGCCACCCTGGGGGTCGGCATCGGCCTGGCGGTGCTGGCGACCTTCACGCTGGGCGAGGAGGAGGTCACCGGGCCGGTGCCGTCGCTCGGCTGGCTGCTCGTCGTCGTCCTGCTCACGACGCCGCTGCAGTCGGCGGCCGAGGAGTACGTCTTCCGCGGCTACCTCAGCCAGGCGATCGCCGGCTGGATCCGCGCCCCGCAGGCGGGCGCCGTCCTGGCCGCCCTCCTCAGCGCGCTGCTGTTCGCCGCAGCGCACGGACCGCAGGACCTGCTGACCTTCCTCGACCGCTTCGCGTTCGGGCTGGCCGCCTCCGCGGTGGTCTGGCTGACCGGCGGGCTGGAGGCGGCGATCGTGCTCCACGCGGTGAACAACGTCCTGGTCTTCGTGCTCGCCGGAACCCTGGGGGAGGGGGTGGCGACCGAGGAGGTGCCGGCCGGCATCGGGATCGGGTTCGCCGTGCTGAGCCTGGTGTCGATGGCCGCCTACGTCGTCGTCGTGGCCCGGTCCCGGCATCGACTGGTGCCCGAGACGCGGACCGCCGCGCTCGACCTGCGCCTGCCACTCGCGCCGCCGCCGGTCCCCGCCCGCTGACCCGCCTCGGGGGTGGTGCGACCTCGGCCGGAGGCGTCGGGTATCGTCTTCTGCGGCGCCGCGAGGTGCCACCCATGGGGTATGGGGTAATTGGCAGCCCGACGGTTTCTGGTTCCGTTAGTCTAGGTTCGAGTCCTGGTACCCCAGCGAGGAAGCAGTTCTCTCCTCCGCAGCACCGCACGGCCCCGTCGTCTAGCGGCCCAGGACGCCGCCCTCTCACGGCGGTAGCGAGGGTTCGAATCCCTTCGGGGCTACAGGTACGAGAGCCCCCGGCCTTCCCGGCCGGGGGCTCTCGGCGTCTCCGGGGTCGGCACCCCCCGCCGCCCGGTTCGCGGCGGCGTGGCAGAATGGCCGGGCACTCATGGTGCACGGCCCCGTCGTCTAGCGGCCCAGGACGCCGCCCTCTCACGGCGGTAGCGAGGGTTCGAATCCCTTCGGGGCTACA